>NZ_JAIQZM010000035.1 GCF_023333595.1 Argonema galeatum A003/A1 | reverse complement strand
TCCCCCTTTTTAAGGGGGATTTAGGGGGATCTCAATCGTCAGAAACGAAGCCGATCAAGTTTGAAAACACGCCCTAGTGGGGCTGTTCCCCCCAGATTTGGGGGGCTGGGGGGGCGATTGAGTAAGTCCTAAAGCCAAATATATTTTGTTACCGAAACTGCAACTAGGTCGCGATCGCATGACAAAAATGTCATCTTAGAAACCAAAGCCTGTGAATTCTTCTAATTTGGCAACGATATGAAGCTTGTTTATGTTTTACCCGCAACTTTGCTTCTCTCTGGCACAGTGGGGACAATTGCCCTATCCCCGCAATCTTCCCAGCCTATAACTCACCTAAAGCAGGGCAAACCTCACCCCCCTACCCCCCTCTCCGATCTCGGAGAAGGGGGAGAAATACTCCCTTTACAAGGAGATGGCAGCGTTTTACTCCCCTCCCCGTGGCGGGGAGGGGTTGGGGGTGGGGTTCTTCTGTCCCGACATAAACTGGTAGTCGCCCAAAGGACTAGAATGGAATCTCCCGCACTCCAAAACGAACGCGATCGATCGACTGGCGGCTTGTTCGTCCAATCCAAAGACGGACGCCAGCAAGTGTTTCCCCTCAAACATACGGAAGTTAAAGCCAAAGTCAGCGGTAATTTGTCGCGGGTGGAGGTGACGCAAACTTTTGAAAATCCGTATACTGAACCTTTGGAAGCGGTTTATGTATTTCCACTACCCGATGAAGCGGCGGTGGATGATATGGAGATTAAGATAGGCGATCGCATTATCAAAGGCAATATCAAAAAACGGGAAGAAGCGCAGGAAATATACTATCGCGCCAGACGGGAAGGACGCACCGCCGGACTCCTAGAACAAGAACGCGATAATATCTTTACCCAATCTCTCGCCAATATTAAACCGGGCGAACAAATTAATGTCACGATTCGCTATACAGATAGTCTCAAATTTGAAGGCGGTAACTACGAATTTGTCTTTCCAATGGTAGTAGGGCCAAGATATATTCCAGGTAATCCGATCCCCCCAACCCCCCTTGATAAGGGGGGCGAAGGGGGGATAGATACCGATCGCGTTCCCGACGCCTCTCGCATAACTCCACCCGTATTGCGCCCCGGAACTCGTTCGGGACACGATATTGGCGTCACAGTAGAAGTAGATGCAGGTGTGCCAATTGCTGATGTTCGTTCAACTTCTCATAAAATCACTACTTCTCGCCAAAGCAATATTGTCAAAGTCCAATTAGCTAGCGAAGATACCATTCCCAACAAAGATTTAATTCTGCGATATCGCGTTGCTGGAAATAACACCCAAGCCACAATTTTAACTCAATACGACGATAAAGGCGGTCACTTCGCCGCTTATTTAATCCCAGCTTTGGAATATCGCCGCAACGAAATTGTCCCCAAAGATGTTGTCTTTTTGATGGATACTTCTGGTTCCCAACAAGGCGACCCTTTGGCAAAATCAAAAGAGTTGATGCGCCGCTTCATCAATGGGTTAAATCCTAACGACACTTTTACTATTATTGACTTTGCCAATACCACTCAACAATTATCGCCAACGCCTTTAGCGAATACGCCGGAAAATCGCGCTAAAGCAATGGTGTATATCGATCGACTTGATGCAAGAGGCGGTACGGAATTACTCAACGGCATTCGCGCTGTTCTCAATTTTCCACCCTCACAAGAAGGACGCCTGCGGAGTATCGTACTTTTAACCGATGGCTATATAGGCAATGAAAATGAGGTGATTGCGGAAGTTCAGCGCAGTTTAAAACCGGGAAATCGTCTTTATGGTTTTGGTGTTGGCAGTTCTGTAAATCGGTTTTTGATTAATCGATTGGCAGAAGTAGGCAGAGGTAGTTCGCAAGTGATTCGTCAGGATGAACCTACCCAGGAAGTCGCGGAAAGATTCTTCCGTCAAATCAATAATCCAGTCCTGACAAATATTCAAGTTTCTTGGCAAGGTTCTGGGGAATCACCGACTATCTATCCACTTGCAGCGCCTGATTTATTTGCCAATCAACCGTTAGTTTTGTTTGGAAAAAACAAAGACCGCATTAGTGGAAATCTTCGCATTACTGGTATTGCTGCTGGTGGCAAGCGGTATGAGAAAACACTTCCGGTTGATTTTAATAGTAGGGGAAATTCTGCGATCGCACAACTTTGGGGACGCGCCAGAATTAAGGATTTGATGAATCAAATGTTTGGAGTTGAAACCAAATCTGGCGTCGATGCGGTAACGGAAACTGCTTTAACTTATCGCTTGTTGTCTCAATACACGGCATTTGTCGCCGTCAGCGAAGAGGTGCGGGTGAATCCCGATGGTACTCGTCAGCGCGTACAAGTGCCTGTAGAATTGCCCCAAGGCGTCAGCTATCAGGGAATTTTTGGAGAAGAACGTGCTGTTGATGCTGCTGCTAACGTGCCATTTGGCGCACCCACGGGTAGAGTTGGCGGAGGTGTTCGTAGTCCTAGACCGCAAAGAGTTGCACCTTTATCAGAAGCACCTCCGGCACCAATTCAGCAGTCTAACGAGGTAGCACAAAGCACTTCGCGCATTGAGGTAATTAGCGCTGATGGATTGGATGGAAGTGCGATCGCATCCATTACACAAAGACTGCAAAATGTCAATATTACCAACAACATCAGCGGCGAACTTGTCTTAGAATTATCCATCAAAAATGGTCGCATCCAGCGGATTGTGTTGGATGACAAAGCTTCTACAGTGAAGGATCGAGATGTAATTGATGAGATTAAGCGATCGATCGTTTCTTGGCAAGCTCCCTCATCTATTAATAGCACCATTCGCCTGCGTTTGCGAATTCTCAATTGAGCAATTTCAACAATTGAAAGGTGGGCAATGTCCACCTACTTGCTACAAATAATATCATGTCCGGTAGCATCGGTTACCTAAAAAATTCGCGCTATTATAGCGACAGTCAGATCGGTTAGGACATGATATAACTTTACCAAACCAAAATATAAAAGGTAAAATAATATGGCATACAGTGACTTTAGTTTACCAAAAATAGTAAAAACATTTTGCTTAACTATTTCTGAAAAAGTTGATATCTTTGCCGATGCTCCCGAATTCGATAGCGGTGACTTTTTGAAAGAGACACTTCGGTACAATCTCCCGTTAGCCCTTGCGATTAATACAGAAAAATCTCGTTCAGAAATGATTATCGCCCCTATTTTGATTGAGCTAAAAAAGCGCTTACCGCAACCCATTGGTTTATTCTCAGGCGTAGATTTTACCGTTGATGCTACCCAAGGATTGAATGGAACTTGTGACTTTCTTATTACTCGTTCTCCAGAACAGCTATTCATCAAGGCACCAGTTATCACGATTGTAGAAGCAAAAAAAGAAGATATTAATTCTGGATTAGGTCAATGCGTAGCAGAAATGTTAGCCGCTAGATTATTCAACGAACGCGAAGAAAACCCGATTAACAAAATATATGGGGCTGTCACAACTGGGGATAGATGGAAATTCCTCAAGTTAGAAGGGCAAATTATTGAAATAGATTTAGGAGAACATTTTCTCAACAATATCAATAAAATTATGGGAATTTTAGCGAATGGCATTACCGAGTCTATGATATCAAATCCGGGTTAACTACCCCCTTTTTAACTAACCGCCAAGACGCCAAGGACGCCAAGAAGAAGAAACCTAACAAATGCGTTGGGTTTCGCTCGCGCACGGGCACAACCTACAGGAAAATGGCTCAAACCCTTGATTCTAGGGTTGTAGGTTGGGTTGAGGCACGAAACTAGGGCAAATGCGTTGGGTTTCGCTCGCGCACGGGCACAACCTACAGGAAAATGGCTTTAGTTGTAGTTGTAGGTTGGGTTGAGGCACGAAACCCAACTACAGGAAAATGGCTCAAACCCTTGATTCTAGGGTTGTAGGTTGGCTTGAGGCACGAAACTAGGGCAAATGCGTTGGGTTTCGCGAAGCTCAACCCAACCTACAGGAAAATGGCTTTAGCGCTCTTATAGCGCTAAAGCGCAACAACGTGCCCATTATCCATTCGCGCTCTTATCTGCGTTAATCTGCGTTAATCTGTCTTCATCTGCGGTAAAAATTTAACCCCCGATGACAACAGACAATTTCCCGTATCACTCTTACACTACCGATGCAATATCGCCAAAATAAAAAAAAGCGCCTGGAATTCCAGACGCTATAAAGCAGGGGGTGGAAAACTAAAAAATCCTAACCCTGAGCTTCGGAACCAGCCACAACTTCTAACAGTTCTTGGGTGATTGATGCCTGACGTGCTTTATTGTAGGAAAGAGAGAGCTTGTCAATCAATTCGCTAGCGTTGTCGCTGGCATTGTTCATCGCCGTCATCCGCGCCGCCAATTCGCTAGCAGCAGACTCTTGCAGCGCCCGCAGCAATTGGTTATTCAGGTACAATGGCAACAGAGCATCCAGAATTTGCACTGGATCTTGCTCAAAAATCATATCTTGAGGGAAGTTCTGAACTTCTGAAGTGACTTTGCTCCGTTCTACTTGGAATTGACCGCTTTTAGTGGTGAGGCGGAAGATTTCATCATCTGGGGTTTCCAAACCTTGCGTATCGAGGGGAAGCAATGTTTGAATCACTGGTCGAGAGCTGATTAACGAGACAAACTTAGTGTAAATCAACTCAACCCGGTCTACTCCCTCTGACAGGAACAAAGACAGTATTTCGTCAGCTATCGATGAAGCTTCCGCCGCTGTGGGAATTTGTTCCAATCCGGTGTATGTCGCATTAATTGGTTGGTTGCGACGTTGGAAATACTGGATCGCTTTGCGTCCTACGAGGACAAACTTGTAGTCGCGACCTTCTGCTTTCAGTTCTTTGGAGCGGATTTCAGCGCGACGGATGACGTTAGTATTATAAGCGCCGCACAAACCGCGATCGCCTGTAATTACCAATAACCCTACCGATTTAACTTCCCGTTGCTTGAGCAAAGGCAGGTTTGCCTCTTCAAATTTTAAGCGGGACTGCAAACCGTAGAGAACCTGAGCCAGAGCGTCAGCAAAGGGGCGCGTGGCAGTTACCTGTTCTTGGGCGCGGCGCACCTTAGCAGCTGCCACCAAGCGCATCGCCTCTGTGATTTTTTTGGTGTTTTTGACCGACTTAATGCGATCGCGAATTACTTTTAGATTTGCCATAGTTGTGTCATTAGTCAGTAGTCATTAGTCATTAGTCATTAGTCATTAGTCATTAGTCATTAGTTTTCGCTAATGACTAATGACCGAATACTAAGAACAAATTACTTGGCTGTTGCTAGGAAAGTTTTCTTGGATTCAACAATTCCTTCCTTGAGCAAAGCTTCAGCTTCATCACCCAATTTCTTCTCATTGCGGATCAATTCCACGTACTTGGGTTTGCTGGTTTTCAAATAATCCCGCAGCGCCCTGGCAAAAGGAGCGACCTTATCAACAGGCAGGTCATCCAAATAGCCATTCAGCCCAGCGTACACAACTGCCACTTGCTCAGCAACTGAGAGAGGAGAATTTTGCGGCTGTTTCAAGAGTTCCCGCAAGCGCTGGCCCCGCGCCAACTGGTCTTGGGTTGCCTTATCCAAATCCGAGGCAAACTGTGCAAAAGCAGCCAAGTCGTCAAACTGTGCTAGCTCCAGCTTCAGCTTACCAGCCACTTGTTTCATGGCCTTGGTTTGAGCGGCAGAACCTACCCGCGACACGGAGATACCGGGGTTGACTGCTGGACGCAAACCTGAGTTGAATAAATCTGAAGTCAAGAAGATCTGACCGTCGGTAATCGAAATCACGTTTGTGGGGATGTAAGCAGAAACGTCACCCGCTTGCGTTTCGATAATTGGCAGGGCAGTCATACTGCCTTCGCCCAGTTCGTTACTCAACTTAGCGGCGCGTTCCAACAAGCGGGAGTGTAAGTAGAACACATCTCCGGGATAAGCTTCCCGTCCGGGAGGACGACGCAGCAGCAGGGACATTTGGCGATAAGCTTGCGCTTGCTTGGACAAGTCATCGTAGATGATCAGGGTGTGCTTGCCTTTGTACATGAAGTACTCAGCAATACTGGCACCGCTGTAGGGAGCCAAGAATTGGAGGGTGGCCGGGTCATTGGCATTAGCTGCGACTACGATCGAATATTCCATTGCCCCCTTTTCTTGGAGGACGTTCACCACGTTGGCGACTGTGGAAGCTTTTTGACCGATCGCAACGTAAACGCAGATGACGTTCTCGCCTTTCTGGTTGATGATCGTGTCAACTGCGATCGAAGTTTTCCCAGTTTGACGATCGCCGATAATCAGTTCCCGCTGACCCCGACCGATCGGAATCATCGCGTCAATAGCCGTAATTCCAGTTTGCAGAGGTTCGTAAACCGATCGGCGTTGAATAATTCCAGGTGCTACTGATTCAATCAGGCGGGTTTCCGTTGTATGAATATCTCCCTTACCATCAAGCGGACGACCGAGGGCATCCACCACCCGACCGATCATCGCGTCTCCCACTGGCACCTGAGCGATTTTGCCGGTAGCTTTCACCGAACTGCCTTCTTGAAGGCTGCGTCCTTCGCCCATCAGCACTGCGCCGACGTTATCTTCTTCCAAGTTCAGCGCGATGCCAATCGTGCCGTCTTCAAATTCCAGCAGTTCGCCCGCCATCACTTTGTCGAGGCCATAAATCCGGGCAATGCCGTCGCCCACTTGCAATACGGTGCCAACGTTAGAAACAGTAACTTCTGTACCGTATTCTTCAATTTGTTGGCGAATAATGCTGCTAATTTCGTCTGGTCTGATGCTAATCATAATTAGTGGTTAGTGGTTAATTGTTAGTGGTCAGTTGTCAGTTGTCAGCGGTCAGTTGTCTTTTACTAATGACTAATGACTAATGACTAATGACTTATCCCGCACTCAAGCGCATTCCGATGCGGCGAAGCTGTCCTCGCAAACTGGCATCAAGCACCTGAGAACCTACTTTGATGATGACACCACCGATTAAATCCGGGTCAATTTTCGTCTTGAGTTCAACTTGGTGGGCACCGGAGATGCCTTTTACCTTTTCAGTAATAGCTTGCTGCTGAGCTTCTGTGAGTTCTACCGCTGAAATTACTTCAGCTAAAGCTGTTTGCTTTATCTGCCGCAGAAGAGTTTGGAAGTGTTCGCAAATTCCTTCTAAAAACAGGATGCGTCGCCGGTCTACCAGCAGCTTCAAAATATTCATTGTGTAGGGGTGGAGTTGTTCGCCTGCCAATTGCTGCAACACAGCTTTTTTAGCTTGCGATTCCACTATTGGATTACTCAGAAACAGCCGCAGTTCTTCTGAGCTTTTGAGCAGATCGAACAAATAATTTACATCTTCGCCAATCCTGTCTGTCAGGTTTTGGGATTGAGCGATAGACATCAATGCCTCAGCATAAGGCTCTAGTACTTCAGCGCTTACTAAACTACCTCTCACGACCCACCTCCTACACTGGCGATGCTGCGATCGATTAATTGTTGTTGAGCGGATTCATCTAAGACGGATTTCAGCTGGGATTCGACTCGCTGCATAGCCAATGCCGCGACACGCTGGCGCAGTTCGGCATTCGCTCGCTCTATTGCTGTATTCAAATCTGTAACTGCTGTTTTCTTCAAATTTTCCACATCTTGCGCTGCCTGAGCCAAGATATTTTCTTTGGCTTTTTGAGCGTTTACTTCTGCTGATGACCTAATTCGTTCTGCTTCCGCTTGCGCCTGAGCCAACTTGCGCTGTTGATCTGCCAGCGCTTCGGCAGCCTGACGTTGGCGTTGTTCTGCCTCTTTAATTGCCTCTGCTATCCTGGCGCGTCTATCTCCCAATGTTTTGGTCAAGACTTTACGCCCAAAGTAAACTAACACGCCAATCAGAATGGCCAGGTTGATCAGGTTTGCTTCAAAAATGTCGAAGTTTATGCCGAAACCACCTTCTCCAGCTGCCTCGTGAGCCTCTGCGGCCAGTAATAAGAAAGTCCCCATGATACAGTTCCTAAAAATCCCGACAGATCTTGACTAAGCCATGTCGATCGGACTGGCTCTTTGAGCAGTGCTGATTCATCCGTAGGGTCATACTCAGCACTCAGTACTCAGCACTCATCTCTATCTATTGACAAGCTCTGGCCCCAAGAGTTTTTCTAAAATCTGGCGACTCAAAGAATCTACTTGTTCTTCAAGGCTTTGCATCGCTTCTTGCTTTTGCCGATCTATTTCTCGCTGAGCTTGTTCCGTTTGAGCCTGAGCCTCTTGTTGAGCTTCAGCAATTTTCGTAGCGCCGATTTTCTTGGCATCATCCTGAGCTATTGCGATCAAATTTTGAGATTGCCTGCGGGCATTAGCCAGCTGTTCCTCATATTGTTTCGCCAACATCTCAGCTTTAGACAAGCGTTCGAGGGCTTGGGCTTCATTGGTGCGGATGTAATTATCGCGATCGTCTAGCACCTTGGTCATCGGCTTGTAGAAAATCGCGTTCAACAGCACTGCCAACAGTAGAAACTGCACTGCCATCAAAGGCATCGTGGCATCGAAGTCAAACATTTTTTACTGATTTAACAACTACTGAACTGGAGTTGGTAATTGGGTAATTGGGTAATTTCAAATTTTAGATTGTAGATTGCAGATTTAAATAAAATCTAAAATCTACAATCTAAAATCTAAAATTCCCTATTACCTAATTCAAAACTTTATTTAAACGAATGGGTTAGCAAACAGCAGCACCAGGGCAATTACCAAACCGTAGATGGTCAGGGATTCCATGAATGCCAAAGTTAACAGGAGAGTACCGCGAATTTTGCCTTCAGCTTCGGGCTGACGGGCAATACCTTCTACAGCTTGACCTGCGGCGTTACCTTGACCAATACCAGGGCCAATTGCAGCCAAACCAATTGCCAGAGCAGCAGCTATAACTGAAGCAGCAGAAACCAATGGATCCATGATGTTTTACTTAGCTTAACGACTGAACAACCGATTTTCGATTTGGAATTTGGAATTTTCGGTTAAAAACCTAATCCAAACCTCAATTTACATCAAATGAGGACTTTCAGAAGACGTAAGACAGAATGATTTTATTCATCCATCCTAATGAGAATGATCCTCATGCTCTTCACCACCATGCCCTTCCATCGCCTCGTGAATGTAGGCGGCTGCTAAGGTGGCAAATACTAGAGCTTGAATTGCGCTAGTAAATAGACCCAAGGCCATTACTGGCAGGGGCACGAACAGAGGAACTAGCAGTACCAGTACCGCTACCACCAGCTCATCCGCCAGAATGTTTCCAAACAAACGGAAGCTCAGGGAAAGGGGCTTGGTGAAATCTTCTAGAATCGCGATCGGCAATAGAATCGGCGTCGGCTCGATATACTTCTTAAAGTATCCCAAACCGCGCTTACTAAAACCAGCGTAAAAGTACGCTAAGGAAGTCAGTAATGCCAGGGCTACTGTCGTATTGATGTCATTAGTGGGAGCTGCTAGCTCTCCTTCTGGTAGCCGGAGAAGCTTCCAGGGAATCAAAGCGCCCGACCAATTTGACACGAAGATAAACAAAAACAACGTGCCAATAAACGGCACCCAGGGACGGTACTCTTTCTCACCCAACTGGTTTTTTGCCAGGTCTCGAATAAATTCCAGGGCGTATTCCATAAAATTTTGTATGCCGCTGGGAATTCTCTGGATGTTGCGAGTAGCCAAGAGTGAAGCTACTACTAAAAGACCAATCACAAACCAGGAGGTGAGAAAAACTTGCCCATGCACTTTCAGATTGCCTAATTGCCAGTAGAAATGATGTCCTACTTCCAATGAGGCGAGAGTAACAGAATTTAAGCCATTTAAGACACTGAGCATTTTTCCATTCAGGAAGTTTTCCCACAAATCGATCTAGGGGAGGATTCCAAGCGTATCAGACCTATTTGCGGTCAGAAAGCATGGCCGTTTGGACTGTATAGATGATGAGCGCGGCTTTGTAAGTCAGAAATCCCAAAAATATTGGGACTATCTGTAGCTGACGCCATTGAGTTGCTACTATAATCAACCCAATGAACAGGGCGAACCGAGTCTTGCTCAGACTCTGTTTTTCGCGGCCCAGTTGCTCAACATTTTTAGCCAACATTCTCAAGTAAACCACACCTGTGCACGCCCCAATCAAATAATTTAGGGCAATGTTAAGGTTGTAAAAAATCCAGACAGAGATAAAAATAATCCCTGTACAGGCTAGGGTGGCGATCAGCAACTCTTTTTGCAGGTTGTGGTATTCCTGCATCGATTTGCTGGGTTTTGGTTCCAGCGGATCGGGTTGCGAAACCTCCCCAGTTACGCTGGTGGGTTGATGAGATGAGTCTGACAAGGTTATGAGACTTGCAAATCAGTCCGGCGAATTGACTTGGCTCTCTTGTGCCAAAAGCAATCATACCATGTTGAAGTCATAGGTCATTGGGAATATTCGGCTCTTCCGTATTTACTATGCTATTTGAGCAGAGGGGCAGGGGGGCAGAGGAGCAGGGGGGCAGAGGAGCAGGGGGGCAGAGGGGCAGGGGGGCAGAGGGGCAGGGGGGCAGAGGGGCAGAGGAGCAGACAAGAAAAAAGAACACAACTATAGAGGTACAGCACAGATGAACCAGAAGAAACCTATTCAGAGTCATCGAGATTTGGAAGCGTACCAGCTAGCGTTTGATGCGGCGATGCAAATTTTTGAGTTGAGCAAAAAGTTTACTGTAGAGGAGCGATTTTCATTAACAGACCAAATTCGTCGCTCATCGCGATCGGTCTGTGCTAATTTAGCTGAAGCTTGGCGCAAACGCCGTTATGAAGGCGCTTTTGTTGCCAAATTAAGCGATTCTGAAGCAGAAGCAGCTGAAACTCAAACCTGGATTGAGTTTGCCGTTAAATGTAACTATATAGACATTGAGCCTGGTAGAGAACTTTATCGAACTTACAATCGGATTTTGGGCAAATTAGTAAATATGATTGCCAATCCTTCCCCGTGGCTAATGCCAATAGCTAGAAGGCAATAAGCTCATTCCCCTCTGCCCCCCTGCCCCTCTGCCCCTCTTCCCCTCTGCCCCTAGCCCCTAGCCCCTAGCTCCTAGCCCTGCGAGGTTGGCGACGGCGGCGGCTAACTCAGCTGGCTCGACTGGCTTGGGTATGTGGATTTGAAAACCTTCCAAGAGCGATCGCATTCGATCCTCCGTTCTAGCATATGCCGTCAGGGCAATTGCTGGAATCAGTCCCCCTTCCTCTGCTGAGAGCGATCGTACTTTGCGGATCAAACTGTAGCCGTCTTCTTGCGGCATCCCGATATCGCTAACCAGGATATCTGGTTTCAAATTCTGAATTACCTCGAATGCCTCGAAAGCCGATGAAGCTAGTGTTACATTAGCGCCGCACTGTTCCAGTACCATACAGAGAAACAACCGCGTATCGGCATCGTCGTCCACCACGAGTACCTCTAAGCAGTTGAGAGCTGGAGGGTTGTCAAACGGGGTTCCAGCTTCAACCGTGGATATGCGAACGCTCTCGCTTGCCTCGAATAGCGCGGACATAATGGGTAACCTCACAATAAATGTTGCTCCCAAATCCTCGCCTTCGCTGTGGGCATGAACTGTGCCGCCGTGCAGCTCCACTAAATGGCGTACAATAGCCAAACCGATGCCGAGTCCGTTGTACCGCCGGGTCATAGAGCTATCGGCTTGACGAAAGCGATCGAAAACATAAGGCACAAAATCCGGGCTGATGCCTTTTCCCGTATCGGTTACTTTAATTTCAACATCAGAATTAACCCGTTCTAGTCGAACCTCTACTCTCCCTCTGTTAGGTGTAAACTTAATCGCATTTGACAGCAGGTTCCAGATTACCTGCTGCAAGCGGTCTGAGTCTCCGCCGACCAACCCGGCTTTAGGATCGCAGACGCTTTCGAGTTGAATCCCCTTAGCTTCAGCAGCTGGGCGTACCGTATCCAGAACCGCTCCAATAATTGTACTAAGTTCAACCGGACGAACCTTAAGACGCAACTTGCCCTGAATAATTCGCGAGACATCAAGTAAATCGTCAACCAATTGAGCTTGTGTCCTGGCAGTCCGCTCGATAATATCCATAGCCTTAGCCGTAGTAGCCTCGTCAAACTTGCGGCTGTTGAGCAGCTGAGCCCATCCCAGCATCGCATTCAGAGGCGATCGCAATTCGTGGGAAAGTGTCGCCAAAAACTCGTCTTTCATGCGGTTCGCCGTTTCAGCTTCGGCGCGTGCTTGCTGTTCGCGGGCTAGTAGCTGGGCGCGTTCGTCTTCAGCTTGCTTACGTTCCGTGAAATCGCGCATGATTTTGGCAAAGCCACGTAGCTGTCCCGTCGCATCTCGTAACGGCGTTACTATGCCACTCGCCCAGAAACGGCTGCCCCCCTTACGCAGGTGCCAGCGTTCATCCTCACCGCGACCTTCCTCAACTGCCTTGGACAATTCCTGCTTGTCCGCACCGCACTCAAGGTCTTCAGGTGTAAAGATAATTGAGATAGGTTGTCCCAGTATCTCTGCTTCCCGATAACCTAATATGCGTTCTGCCCCAATACTCCATCTGGTAATGCGCCCGTCGGTATCGAGGAAGAAAATTGCATAATCTTTCACATTTTCCAACAACATCCGAAACCGTTCTTCGCTTGATTTGAGTGCTTCTTCAGATCCGACTCGGTTGGTGATGTCAGCCACAATGTAAACGGCACCCGTAAAAACTTGACCCTCGTCGAAGATGGGATCTGCGGTTACCGAAAACCATCGGTCTACTGAGTGTATCTCTATAGTTTCCCGACACAGAGTTTCTTGGACGCGATCGAAAGGAGTTACCTCAATGCTTCCTAAAATAGGTTGCATGAGTTCCTGATGAAAGCGATCGCTAATTTTGCCCTCTGATTTTAAGAGAAGCTGGGTCATCGCTTTGTTACATCGCATAACTTTTCCTTGACTATCCAGCAGACAAACACTATCGCTCATCGCATCGAATGTCGTTTGCCATTCCTTCGCCAAAGTTAGCGCCGACTCCTCAGCTTCTCGGATGCGGAGCAAAGCTTTAACAGTAGCTAGTAATTCGATCGGCTCTACCGGCTGCGCTAGATAGCCATCTGCACCGCCATCTAACCCCTGTGCCTTGTCCTCGCTTTTGACAAAACTAGCAGATAAATGCAGCACCGGAATAAAAGATGTGGCAGGATTAGTCTTGATCCTGTGGCAGACTTCAAACCCGTCGATATCTGGAAGCCTGACATCAAGAATAACTAAGTCTGGTGGTTGCTGTGCTATCATTTGCAGGGCAGTTTCGCCAGTAGCCGCCTCCTCAACATCAAACCCGGCTTTCTGAAGTGTCCGAGAAACCACATAGCGGTTGGTCTCGTTGTCGTCTACGTGCAATATTGTGATTTGATGCTGATCCGACATAATTGGGTAATTTTAGATTTTAGATTTTAGATTTCATATTTGCAATTCTTTACTCCCTTTTTGCCACAAAATTACGGCTTTTTCGGAGTTGTTATGCCTTTGTTCAAAAAAATAACATTTTTATTCCTCTGCTCCCCTGCTCCTCTGCTCCTCTGCTCCCCTGCTCCTCTGCTCCTCTGCTCCTCTGCTCCTCTGCTCCCCTGCTCCTCTTGCTATAGAACTAGCCCAGCTTTCATAAGAACTTCACTTAGGATAGCGGATGCCTCTTGACTAGATAAACTTTCTTTAGATAGAATTACCACCGCACGATTGCCAATATTGCGTATTTCCTCTTCTGACAGCAGGTTGGAAGTATTAATTATTACAGGAATATGGCGAGTAGCGGTATTGCTTTTTAGATGTTCTAAAACCTCCAACCCGTTCATTTCTGGCATTACCAAATCGAGAAAAATGCAAGCCGGATTTTCGCTGTGCGCTAGCTGAATGCCAGAATGCCCATCTGTTGCCTCAATAATGGTAAACCGAGAATCGGCTAAAAGTTGCTTGAGTAAATAACGGGACACCACCTGATCGTCAACAATCAATAACTTTTGCGGAATATCTCCCCTGACTAGAGTATTAATTTTTTTCAAAAGCAACAATCGATCCACTGGCTTGATCAAGAACGCATCAGCCCCCAAAGCCAGAGATTTCTTTTCATTATCAATAACTGTTGCCACCAAAATGGGGATATCTTGCGTCGCTGGGTTTTGTTTCATTTTCGAGAGGAAAGACCACGTACTCTCTTCCTCTAGCAAGACGTCTAACAGTACGGCTTTTGGTTTAAACTTCTCAAGTGCGTACTTTGCCTCTTTGAGCGATCGGGCCGAGACGATCTGATAAATAGATTTTTCCAAATACTTCTCGTAAGTGAAGATAGTTTCCGCATTATCTTCTATCACCAGGATCGGCGACCGCAGCGGATCTAACTCCCAACTAATCTCCGGCACAGATACCCTTGCCGTCTCGTCCCCATACACGATCGGTATTGTAGCAAAAAATGTGGAGCCCACCCCCATTTCGCTAAAAAGTGAAACGCCACCTCCCAGCAATTCGGCTAACTTGCGCGACAGCGGTAGTCCGAGACCCGTTCCTTTAAAGCGCTTTTGAATGAGAGAATCCACTTGGGTAAATTCCTCAAAAATGCGCTCTCGATCTTTAGGTGCAATACCGATACCCGTATCTGCGACCGAAAATACAACGTTGTTGCCGATCTTATCTGCTTTGATGCGAATCTCACCCTGTTCGGTGTATTTAAGTGCGTTAGAAATAAAATTTCTGAGAATTTGGGCAACTTTTCCCTCATCGGTGTTGAGAATTGGGATATCGACAGGTTCTTCAAAGATGAGCGAAGTCGAAGAGTTATGGCTAAGCAACGGGCGCAGCATCCCACGCAAAGTAGCAAATAAATCGCTCAGTTCAAATTCTTTTGGATAAACAACAATTTTTCCTGCCTCGACCTTCGCCAAATCTAACAAGTCGTTAACTAATTCCAAAAGACCTTCTGCGGATTTACGGATAAACATCACCTGCTTTTCTTGTTCTGTAGTCAATTCGCCGTCCATGCGATCGGTCAGCATTGCAGACAGAGACATAATAGAATTGAGCGGCGTGCGAAACTCATGGCTCATATTTGAGAGAAAGTGGGTTTTTAATTCGTTGGCGCGCTCTAAAAACTCCGCTTTTTCATCTAATTCTGCATAAAGCGCCACAACGCCGCGATTGGTAGCTTCCAGTTCCCGGTTTAGGTCAGTTAGTTCCTCTTGGTGCTTTCTTAGTTCGTCTAAAGTACGAATAAGTTCTTGATTCTGTTGCTGAATTTCTGCAAACGGATTATCAGGAGGTTGGATTGCCAACTTATCGGCAATCTGCATCGAGAGGTTGGTTGTTAACTTAGCAGCGCGTTTCGGCAATGTCTTTCCCATCACCACTTTAGTTCCGCTGGGCGAAGATTCGATATCAAACCGATCCATTAAACGTTTGCTGCCAATGATACCTAACCCCATTCCGGTTGGAGACTTGTAATTGCCCTCCTGAATAATGTTCAGATTGGCAATACCCTCTCCTTTGTCGCTAATGGAAATTAGAAGTATTTGAGGCGATTCGCCTTCCACTCGAAATTCAATTTTTCCCAGCTTGGCGTACTGAAAAGCGTTGCGGGCGATTTCGGATACAGCGGTGGCAATGCGCGTCTGGTCTTGGGGGTCAAATCCCAAACCTTGTGCAATTTGTCGCGCCCGCTGACGCGACATTACTACATCTTGTTCAAATCGTATTTCTATATTTAGTAAAGTAGTCATCGGTAAATTAATTTGAGATTTGAGATTTGAGATTGAAAAATTAAATTGGCAATTCTTAAATCTAAAATTTGCAATTAATTCAATTTTCTTTATAGCCACAGTCAGATATGTTAGGACAGTATTGAACGCTCAAAACAAGGCCAAGACTGTGTTTGTACTCAGCACTTAGCACTCAGCACTCAGCACTTTTCTTTAGCAACTAGCACCGTTACGTCGTCGCGTCCTCGGTTGAAGTCGCGGTATAAAACTCCCGCGATTGTACTGGGATGTTTTGCGGCTAAACCAGGATAGCGATCCAAGCGCCACTGAGTACCTAACCCATCGGAGTGCATCACCAAAAGCCCTCCTTTTGGCCACTGATAGACAAACTCCTGAATTTTGCGAACCTCGTGTCCGACGGTGCCGTTGTGGGAAACCATGCTGTAGCTTCCCGACTCAGACATAACGCTGGCAGAGATATTTCCCACTCCTACAAAACGAATGATTTGTTGTTCAAACTTTAGTTGAGCGATCGCCACAGCAGCGCCCCGCGTACTTCGTAAACCCCCATGCACAGCTTCCATAATTTCAGCGGGACTTTTGCGGACATTCTCTCGAAATATTTTGATAGCTTCTAGAGAAGCTTGGGCGGCCATCGGCCCGTGACCCAAACCATCTGATACTAGCAGCAGAGTGCGATCGGCATAGCGATCGATTGCCCAACGATCGCCCGAAACCTCCTCACCTGTTTTAGGCAGACATACCGCACCTATTTCTATATTGCTGTATGGTGTGCTAGACGGTGTTTGGCTAGCCCAGATCTGACTTAATAAAGCTGTCCCCACATTGGGAACAGAATGAATATCGAAAAAAGCACTTAGGCGACTAATTGCCCCCAAACCCTTGCCAGCAGTACCTGCCGTAGAATAGCCATCCCGCAGGCACTCCCCGATATCAACCATTCCCGGCCCTTTATCCAGAGCTAATATTTCGATCCCCGCGATGTCGTCTTTTGCCAGAGACCCTAGTAGCAGCTGGCCTTCCCTAGCGTGGCGAACCAAGTTATTTGCGATCTCGGTAACTACGATGCCTACCTTTCCTCGCTGTGTGTCGTTGAAGCCAAGACGGCTCGCGAGGGCCATAGCTAGCCGTCGCGCTTCACCAGCTTGACTGGACTCCGAAATAGGCAAGACGACGGTTTCTCTCATCTTCTTACTTCCATTTTGTAATTGTGATGCGGGTGCCTTCTCCGACACGGGAAACGATATCGAATTCGTTGACCAACCGCTTTGTCCCGCTCAATCCCATACCGAGTCCGCCTCCTGTAGTGAAGCCATCTTTAAGCGCCAGTTCAAGATCTGGAATACCCGGCCCGGAGTCTTCAAAAATCAGTCGCAGACCGCGACGGGTTCCTTCATCCAGCGCTTCTATATTTACAGTCCCGCCACCCCCGTGTTCCAGGGTGTTGCGTGCCAGTTCGCTGGCTCCCGTGACGATCTTTGTCTGGTTTATCAGGCTGAAACCTAACTCTACGGCCAACTGACGCACTGCCTGCCTTACTAGCACAACATCTGAGGAGGAATTGATGCTGATAATTTCATTTTTCTGCATCACCGTCCATGCTCCCCCCTTCAGAATCTCCTAACGATGACCGCAGGAGAGCCATTCCCTTCTCAACATTTAAGGATGTGCGAATGCCTTTTAGAGAGAGTCCCAACTCTACTAGAGTGATGGCTACAGCGGGCTGCATTCCTACAACCACCGTTTCTGCATCCAGTATGCGCGACATTTTGGCAATGTTTCCCAGTATCCGCCCGATGAAGGAATCAACTATCTCCAACGCTGATATATCTATTAGTACACCGCGAGCGCTTGTCTGGCTAATGCGGTTTGTCAGGTCGTCCTGCAAAGTCATCGCTAGGCGATCGTGCATATCGACTTGAATGGTGACGAGGAGGAATTGGCCCATCTGGAGTATGGCGATGCGTTCCATAATATTTCCTCCCTCCTTAAATAGCGGACTTGGAGCGTGCGATCGCAAATCCCGATCGCTTCAAAGCCAGAACAAAGGCATCCGCGAGGGAAGCCTTTGTGGTTATATCGGCCAAATCTACACCCAAGTAGACGATCGTTTGAGCGATTTGGGGACGAATACCGCTGATGATGCAATCAGCGCCCATCAAACGAGCCGCAGTTACCGTCTTCAGTAAGTGCTGCGCCGTCAGAGTATCCACAGTTGGCACTCCAGTAATGTCGATGATCGCAACTTGGGAACCTGTCTGTACAATCATCTGCAAGAGAGATTCCATCATAATTTGGGTGCGGGCGCTGTCGAGGGTGCCAATGATGGGCAGGGCTAAAATGCCTTCCCACAGCTTCACCACTGGCGTTGAGAGTTCCATTAGCTCTTCTTGCTGGCGGAGGATTACCTCCTCGCGGGTTTTCTGATAGATTTCAGTTGTCCACAGACCGAGTTTGTCTATCAGGTTAGTCGCAGACAAAATTTCTTCCAGTAGGGTTTCGCCATTCTCTCCCAGTTCCTGGCGCAACCGCTTGAATAAGGGCTGCTTAAACGAGAATACAAAGTTTGCTGTTTCTGTTGGCGTGAAGCCTTTCTGAGTGCGCGATCGGGAAACGCTAGCCAACATATCCTTCACGCCACGCCACTCCGGGGATTGGATGTTGGTGAAGTTACCCTGTTGGATAGCATCTGTAAATAACTCAAGGAATTCTCTGCACTCCTCGCGCAACTCCATTTCCTTGAGCAAGTCTTTGCGGATACCCGCTGCCATTTGCTCGCCCAGCCAGTCGGCCAAGACTTCCGCTTCACGATCTTTAAGGATCTGTGGAATTTTGCTCTGTCCGTTTAAGCTCATTTCAATTCAAAACTCAGTACAGGCGGGTTTTGTGGTTAACTCTTCCGTTTCCATTACAGTTTATCTGCTAAACTCACCCCTACTTAGCTTTTCTCCCTTCTCTTCTCCTCTCCCCTCTTCCCTAGCGCAGCGCGGCAGAAATAACCCACCAGTTCAGAAGTACTTAAATGCCTGACACTCAAACGATTTTTGACTTTTGACTTTTGACTTTTGACTTCCGCGTAGCGGCACTAGCCCCTCATTATGGTAAAAACCCATCATCCGTCACTTCTGTCAGCTCGTAGAGACACTCTGTAGGGAAAGTCTCTAGTGCTAAGCCAGTTTCAGCTTTTGCTTGTTTGACTGCTTCTGCGTAACATTCAGCGAAAATGCTGTCTAGATAGGGTCTTAAGCTGGGAGACTCTTTTAGAGCTTTTTTAACACGCCTGCGATGCTCGATAATGCTACCTTCCCAACTGCCGCTTCTTTCTTCAGGTTGGTATTGCCATTTAAGCAAGTGGAGCAGAACTACAATCAGGTTACTTTCTAGACTTCTCCTCTCGCTCCTCCCCATGTCTTCTATTTCCTCCATCAGGTGAGTCCAATCCACATTTGCATAGTCCTGATTCCGCAATTTTTCTACATTTGTTTCTATCCATTGCAGGTAATCTGTCTCGTACAATGTTTGGCGATCGGCCTTTATATGCGGCATAGCAGTTTCCATAGAGAAATTCTTGGTATAGCAAAGTGCTGAGTGCAAACACAGTCGCTTCCTTGCGGGGAATAGCTCTATACTGTCCTAACTTATGTGACTCTGGCTATAGTATGGATGGAACGCACTTCTTTCCATCGTCCCTTCTCTCATTCCTTCTGTTGCGATTATGACACCGAGTTTCCCAGGGATGAACCCTTATCTTGAAAATCCTTCCTTGTGGTCAGAGGTTCACTCCTGGCTGATTGTCGAGCTGGCGCGATCGCTAAATCCCTCACTCATACCCAATTATCGAGCTGCTGTAGAGAAACGGGTTTACGATGATACTCTACTGGTCGGTATTCCCGATGCTTCTATTTTCCAACAAAACCCTGAAGCCGATCGACCTTCTGTGGTAACAACTGGGGTTTTAAGTAAGCCAATTCGGGTGACATTGCCTTTGACTGAAGAAATCACCGAACGCTATCTGGAGATTCGGGAGGTCAAGACTGGGAGGGTGGTAACGGTCGTAGAAGTCCTCTCCCCCAAAAATAAACGAGTCGGTGAAGGTCGAGATAAGTATCTGACTAAGCGACAAAAGGTTTTGAACAGTGCTACTCACTTGGTTGAAATCGATCTGCTGAGAACGGGAAACTTTATGCCAATGGCGGAAGCAATTCGATCGCACTATCGCATTTTGGTCAGTAGGGCTAATCTCCGTCCCGAAGCTGAACTCTACCCGTTTAATGTGCGTGAATCGATTCCCCAATTCTTGCTTCCTTTGCAGCCAGGAGATCGAGAACCTGTTGTGAATTTATCTGAGGTCTTGGGACAAGTTTATCAGGAAGCGGCTCTAGATTTTGCGATCGATTATTCACAGCAGCCTGTCCCACCGCTAAGCGAGAGTGATTTTCAGTGGGTGCGATCGTTGATGGAATCGTAGGATGGTGATAAGACCTGCACTCCGAAGTAATCGATCGTTCGCGCCTAGTCTAAACATCCACCGTAAATGGTACGCTTTACTAAAGACGAATTGCTAGTTTCTCAGGCAATAAACAGGGAGCCAAGCAGTACGACTTGAGATTGTTAGATTGTGCGATCGCCCGTCTGTCCGACGCAGCGCTCGATCGGGTTAGGATTTGTTAGGCAAGACTACGACTCTTCTGATTCACCCTCAACAGGTGTCATTTTTAGAATTCGATCGGTTATATTTTCTTCCCAATGAACGTCATCCAAGTCTATGACGATCATGCGCCCCGCCGCTTTTGAGCGATCGATATATTTGTGAAACGCATTGAATGGCCTCCAAAGTTTTTGATAAGCTTTTCTCTTACTTCATTTTATGTTCGGAGTTAACAAAATTAATTGTTGTTCCAAGAGCGATCGCACTCCTTCCTCTTCCAATTTCACACTAGCCAAAATATCTCCTATCGTTCTACGTTTATCTGAATTACCATCACAAGCTTGCAAAAAGTCAAACTCAGATTCCGACAAATTCACAATTTGATAATCGTAATTAAACAAACACCGACTCGGCCATCCATCCATGCAAGGATTGCGTTCTGGAATTGCTGCTAAAAGCGCTTCTTTCGATGACCAATCAGATGACGGTAAAGGAGGACGCGCTAGGAAAAATTCGTAGTGGGTGATGTTTTCTGGATCTAATAGTTCGATTAATTGATAACGTTCGCGATCGCTCAATCCTTCTGTCCGTTTCATCAAATCTGGATTATTCCCCAAAAGCCGATCTAACTGCCAGGTTTTGGGATTAGAAAAACCGACAAAATCTAACCCGGAAGCATCAATTAATTCAAACAAAGTATCGATGTTGTAGTCAATTTCTTGCGGATGAACATACATATCGGCAAAGCATTCATCCCGATGATTTTCCATCGACCATCTTTCTTTTTCTCTCTTGACAAGACGATTATTTTCTGGTAGTGAAGCAAATATCTGACGCCCGACACTGACGCCATCGCGGTAGTCGCCGCGCTGGGAACCTTGAAGGAGTGCGATCGCTTTCTGCATCAGCTGGATTTCCCAGCGCCCCAGTTCCGCATAGACAAAAATGTGCATCAATCCCCCAGGCGCTAACTTCGCAGCTAGGGACTCAATTCCGCGTTTCGGATCGGGTAAGTGGTGCAGCACCCCCACGCAGTTGATCGAGTCGAACTCACCGGGGAGTTGTCCTGCCTCATACAAGCTGAGATGATGGAATTCCACCTTAGATGCACCCGATCGCTGACAGCGCTCTTTAGCCACGGCCAAAGCCCCCGCACTCAGATCGATGCCAACAACTTGAGCCTGGGGATTGAGGTGAACCAGGTACTCAGTCCCTACCCCAGTACCGCACCCAGCATCTAGAATGCGGATATCCTGTTTCTGCGGTTTTTGCCCGGTGCAAAAATTATAAGCTGCCAGCCAATTCCAGCGCCAGTTGTACCCAGGTGGCGGACTATCCAGCAAAGGTTCTGGCGGAAACGGGTAAGTATCGTAAAGACGCTCAACAGCGGAAGTAATGTCTTGATTAGTCATTAGGGAAGAAGGGGCTAGGGGCTAGGGGCGAGTGTTGAGGGAAGAGGGAAGAAGGGGCGAGTGTTGAGGGAAGAATTCTTCTGTTGACTTTTGACTTTTGACTTTTGACTTTTCTAGCCCCTAGTCTTTTGTTACAAAACTTATCAGATTTCTCAGTTACTCCGCCGCTATCCAGTATGATTACGTAGGTAATCAAGCGAATTTGGTTCAACACATTTTTTAATAAATGAGTGTGAGGAGCCCGAAACATTCTAATCTAAAGACTGGGGTTAACCACCTGCGGGCAATTATTAAGGCACCCTTACCCAATGCCTTCGCTCTTGGGCAAAAAGTGTGGCTTTGCGGTGTATGTGCCGTTGGGCTATAACCGCTCATAGCTAAGGGACAAGGGAATTGCGGGTGGGACTGCTAAGGGGCTAGAGGGCCTCGTACAAATTCTCCTTAAATCCACTCGCCTCTTCATCCGATGGGGGAAGAAGGAAGACAAGGAAAGGCCGCGAAAATTAAGCGGTCAAGGCAAACAAAAGTTATTTCGGCCTATGGAAGGTGGGCTGCTGCCAGGAGACGCCGTTATACCGGCTCTTGCTAAGAGAAACAGTACTTTCGGCACTGTTTCATCAAGAGCGGAGAGGGAGTCACAAACTGGAAGCCGATCTGGGCTAGAGAAGCGTTCTTTATAGTAGCGCCTTGTAGCTCAAGAAAGGTACTTCATCACCACAGTGACGATTTTATAGGGAGCTTTTGAGAACCGATGAGTGTAAAAGCAAGTGGTGGAAGCTCTGTTGCGCGTCCGCAACTATATCAAACCGTACCAGTTGCGACAATTTCCCAAGCGGAACAACAAGACCGCTTTTTGGAGCGCGGCGAGCTGAGCGAACTGGCAAGCTATTTTAGTTCTGGCGCTAGACGTCTGGAAATTGCTGGCACGCTCACGCAAAATTCCGATTTGATTGTTTCCCGTGCGGCTAACCGGATTTTTGTCGGTGGTTCCCCGATGGCTTTCTTAGAAAAGCCGAAGGAAGCGCCAGTGATGAGCATGGCTGGAACTGCTGTAGACACGAAGGAAGGAATGAAGCTAGGAACCGCAACGTATGTGGAAACTAGCGGCGGTTTCTTCGAGGGATTGCGATCGCTCTTTAGTGCCTCTGGCGGTGGGCCAGTGCCAGCTAATTTCCGACCGATCAACGTAGCCCGCTACGGTCCGAGCAATATGCAGAAATCGCTGCGGGATCTCAGCTGGTTTTTGCGCTACGTCACTTATGCGATCGTCGCCGGTGACCCCAATATCATCGCCGTCAACACGAGAGGATTGCGGGAAATTATTGAAAATGCTTGCTCTGGCGAAGCCACCATCGTGGCCCTGCAAGAAATGAAGCAAGCAGCACTCGGTTATTTCCGGCAAGACTCAGAAGGGACAAATATCGTCACTCAGTACATGGATGTTCTGATTGCCGAATTTAAAGCCCCAACCCCCTCGAACAAAGTGCGGCAACGTCCTTCTGGCGACGAGCAAGGTTTGCAGCTGCCCCAAATTTACTCTCTAGCGGCAGAGCGGCGTCCCAAATTCGTCATGAAACCGGGACTTTCTGCTAGAGAAAAACAAGATGTTGTTAAAGCTGCCTACAGGCAAGTCTTTGAACGGGATATTACTCGCGCTTACAGCCTGGGAATTTCCGATTTGGAATCCAAGGTTAAGAACTGCGAAATCTCGATGAAGGAATTTATCCGCCGTTTGGGTAAATCTCCTCTGTACCGGAAAAATTTCTTCGAGCCTTACATTAACAGTCGCGCTCTAGAACTAGCTTTCCGTCACATCTTGGGACGCGGCCCTTCCAGCCGGGAAGAAGTGCAAAAATATTTTGCTCTAGTCTCAAACAAAGGTCTACCAGGTCTAATAGACGCATTGGTAGATTCCGAAGAATACTCCGACTACTTCGGTGAAGAAACAGTACCCTACATCCGGGGATTGGGTCAAGAAGCCCAAGAATGTCGCAACTGGGGGCCGCAGCAAGACCTGTTTAATTACAGTGCGCCATTCCGCAAAGTACCGCAGTTCATCACCACCTTTGCAGCTTACGATCGTCCGCTGCCAGATCGACACCCATACGGTTCCGGTAACGACCCCTTAGAAATTCAGTTTGGGGCAATCTTCCCCAAAGAAACTCGCAATCCCAGCACCCGACCAGCTCCTTTTGGTAAAGATACCCGGCGGATTCTGATTCGTCGCGGCGCTGGCATTGAAAACCAACTCAGCAACCCAGCAGCGCGGGGTAAAGCACCGGGTACGCTGGGACCCAAGGTGTTTAAGCTCGATCAACTTCCTGGCTTTACGGGATTTGGCGGAAAGCGCGGTTTCACCAAACAGGGCGTCAGCGTTAAATTCACGGAAAGTTCAACCCAAGCCCTGATTCGTGCTTGTTACTTGCAGGTGTTTGGGCGGGATGTTTACGAAGGTCAGCGCCTGAAAGTAGCCGAAATCAAGCTGGAAAACGGCGAGATTACAGTGCGGGAGTTTATTCGCGCCTTGGCGAAGTCAGACTTGTTCCGCAAGCTGTACTGGACATCGCTGTATGTGTGTAAAGCGATCGAATATATCCATCGGCGGTTATTGGGTCGGCCTACTTACGGGCGTGCAGAAAACAACAAATACTTCGATATTTGTGCCAAAAAAGGCTTCTACGCTCTAGTCGATGCCTTGATTGATAGCTTGGAGTACAACGAGGCATTTAATGAAGATACCGTTCCTTACGAGCGTTATCTGACCCCGCAAGGCGTGGCCCTACGCAATCTCCGCGTTGGCAGCATCGGCGAAACTGGTATCAGGATAGACAAAGAAGAAAATCCGCTCTTTGTCGAATTGGGTGAAGTCAAAGACATTCGGACTGAACCCGATATTCAATTCCGCATCAACCAAGGCGTCAGCAAGAAGCGCGAGCAAACCAAAGTCTTCAAGCTGACTGACAACGGCGATAAGAATCAGGTGGGAACTCTGATTCGCGCTGCCTATCGGCAGATATTTGAGCGCGATGTGGAACCCTACATCGTGAAGAATGAATTCACCGTCTTGGAGAGCAAACTGAGCAATGGTGAAATCAATCTGAAGGAATTTATCACAAGTTTGGGCGAGTCGAACCTTTACATCAAAGAGTTCTACACTCCTTATCCCAACACCAAAGTCATCGAACTCGGCACCAAGCACTTCTTGGGACGCGCACCTTTAGACCAAGCCGAAATTCGCAAATACAACCAGATTCTCGCTTCTGGCGGTATTCGTGCCTTTATCGGTGCGATGGTGAACAGCGCTGAGTACGGTAGTGCGTTTGGTGAAGATACCGTTCCTTACAATCGCTTCCTCACCTTACCCGCCGCCAACTTCCCGAATAGCCAAAAACTGTACAACCAGCTCACGAAGCAAAGCGATGAGGTAGTAGTACCCAGCTTCTCAACAGTGAAGCCCCGCATGGATGCCACCAAAATGCCGCTGATGGGCAAGGCAATGGGGGATATAGCGCGTCAAGCACGGGCTATGGATAAGACCAAGCCCCTGTTTATCGAGAAGGGACGCTCCTTCAACAACGGTCAAGGGCAATCTGTTGAAGTGGGTGTTGGTACGACGCGCCGCAAACCGGCTCGGATTTACCGCATGAACCCAGGGATGAATCAGGGTGAAATAGCTCTGGTACTCAACGCTGTCTACTGTCAAGTTATGGATGTGTTCAGCGGTCAAGTTCCCAATGAGTTCCGTCGTTCTGACCTGGAAAGCAAACTCCGCAATGGGGAAATCTCTGTACGCGAGTTTGTTCGCTCTCTGGCTAGTTCCGAAATCTATCGTCGGCGCTTCTACACTCCTTATCCCAACACTAAGGTGATTGAGTTTCTTTTCCGTCACCTTCTGGGTCGGGCACCAGCTACTCAGGCCGAAATCCGTCAATACAACCAGATTCTGGCCGAGAAAGGGTTGAAGGCAGCCGTAGAAGCGGTGGTCGAGAGTCCAGAGTACGCGCAATACTTTGGTGAGGATGTGGTGCCTTACGATCGCTTCCCCTCTCTACCTGCTGGCAACTACCTGGGCAGCGTCAAAGCAGCCACAGACTTGGTTAAGCAGCCTTGGTCGAGCCTATCACCCTCTTACTTGGGTGGTCGGTTCTAAAAGAAGGGGCAACAAAAGTTAAAAGTCTCTAGCCTTATCTCCTCCTGTTCTTGGAGATAAGGCTATTTCCAGTTGGTTGCCTGTCACAATGCAAACATTAGGACTTTTATTACAAAGTGTTAAGAGCAGCGTCAAAATGTGACGGTAATGTCGCAAAATATTTGCGAAGGTAGCTGTGTCGGATAATCAGATTTACTTCTGATAGATGAGAAGTTTGAAGAATACTGAAGCTGGCCTCAGAATAAATGTGCGATAGCATAAGTTATAATCTGGGGTTCGATCGCAGCAGTGATATTCAAGCTCTGCTACACAGTTGCTTTTTGCCAGTTAAAACACACCTGGTTACATATTTTTTGGAGGATTCCGTAAATGAGTATCGTCACGAAATCCATCGTGAATGCCGATGCTGAGGCTCGTTATCTCAGCCCTGGTGAACTCGATCGCATCAAGAGCTTTGTCACTGGTGGCGACCGTCGTCTGCGTATCGCCCAAACACTGACCGACTCTCGCGAACGCATCGTTAAGCAAGCTGGCGACCAACTGTTCCAAAAGCGTCCTGATGTTGTTTCTCCCGGTGGTAATGCCTACGGTGAAGAAATGACCGCTACTTGCCTGCGCGACCTAGACTACTACCTACGTCTAGTAACCTATGGAGTTGTGTCTGGCGATGTCACTCCGATCGAAGAAATCGGTTTGGTGGGCGTTCGTGAAATGTACAACTCCCTGGGCACCCCCATTCCTGCGGTAGCTGAAGGCATCCGCGCCATGAAGAATGTTGCCACCTCCTTGCTGTCTGCTGAAGACGCATCTGAAGCTGGTGCATACTTCGACTACGTGATTGGTGCGATGCAGTAGGACGTTGTCCTCCCTCTGCACTCAGTTAAAGATTCCCAGATTAGGTGACTTAAGGAAGCAAAAAGATGCAAGACGCGATTACCGCTGTTATCAACTCCTCTGACGTTCAAGGTAAATACCTTGACAGCTCCGCTCTGGAAAAGCTGAAAGGCTACTTCCAAACTGGCGAATTGCGCGTTCGCGCTGCAACCGCCATCAGCGCTAATGCCGCTACCATTGTCAAAGAAGCAGTAGCCAAAGCCCTACTGTACTCTGATATCACCCGTCCCGGTGGCAATATGTACACCACCCGTCGCTATGCAGCTTGCATCCGCGACTTGGACTACTACCTGCGCTATTCCACCTATGCCATGTTGGCTGGTGACCCCTCCATTCTTGATGAGCGCGTACTCAACGGGCTGAAGGAAACCTACAACTCCTTGGGCGTTCCCGTCTCAGCTACAGTGCAAGCTATCCAAGCTATGAAGGAAGTTACCGCTAGCCTCGTAGGCGCTGATGCTGGTAAGGAAATGGGCGTTTACTTCGACTACATCTGCTCTGGCTTGAGCTAGATGCTTCTTGAGGAGCTGAAGGCTTAGTTTCAAAGCTCTGTCTTCTATCCTAGTCACGGTCTGGGAAGTCTGGAGTCAATGCTAGAGCGTTGGGGGCTTGTCTAATTCATGGGATAAGTTGTCTTCGGCTAGTATTTACTCTTGACTCTCAGACCTTGGTTTTTATATATACTGTTCACGGTCATAGAGCAAGCTTTTTTTACCGAGTAGTAGGGGCGAAGTATGACCGTATTAATTTGTTGGTTGAAATCAAAGATATTTGCCGGAATGCGTCGCCCCTACAAATCAAAAAGAACAGTTTCTGCCCGTGCGGAGTATAAACGATATGGGAGATTGAAAACCCTGTCCCTTCAGGGCTGGGATGAAAATCGACTCAAGGGAATTTATTAACCTTGAATTTTTTAATAAGGACAACTTTTAATTTCCCATGTGGTAAACTGAATTTTAGTAGGAAAGGGTATTCAACCTACTTAAAAAAACCCAGTAGCCGAAAGGCAACGCACCTTGGAAACTAAAGTTAGGGGGTTCTGTACAGGAAATAGCTTGTACAGGTAAAAACTCGCTTGCAGCAAGTACCAGAGAAACCAAATTTTTAGGTTTTAAACTGTAGGGTAGGGCATACCCAAACAGATCCCTTACATTGGATGAACGCTTGGGGAGAGAACAATCTCTGGCATGAAACAGGTAACTGTTCTGTGTTAAGTGGACTCGTTTGAACCAAGAATCTCAGCGTCTTCAGACCTGAGAGTGTCAACAACACCCTAAACTTTTATTAAATACCAGGAGAATTTAACCCATGCGGATGTTCAAGATAACTGCTTGCGTTCCCAGTCAGACACGCATTCGGACTCAGCGGGAACTCCAAAACACCTATTTTACGAAGCTAGTCCCCTATGACAACTGGTTTCGCGAACAGCAACGGATTATGAAAATGGGTGGCAAAATCGTCAAAGTTGAGCTGGCGACTGGTAAACAGGGTGCTAATACAGGACTCCTTTAAATCCCGAAGATAAGCTTTACCGAAAAACGAGAATCATGTCAAAAAATTCTCGAAAAATGCCCATCCCCCCTGGGGGATTGGGAGTTTGAAATAGCGCCGCCTTCGATTTCATGGCTTACAGTCATGATATCGAAGGCGGCAAAGTTTTTATAATTTTGTCACAGTAGTGTAGATTGGTTGGAGCGCAGTCTAGATGTTATATAGCGGTTTGTGAACTTACGTCACCTAATTCCCTTTGTTGATGGCGACCTCCAGGAATGGGCAATAGAAGCCCGATTGTTGCGGTGGTTAACTTTCCTGTGGCTGTTTATGGGATTGGTGGTGTTGTTCTCGGCGTCTTATCCTGTCGGGGACGCCTATTACGGAGATGGGCTGTACTATTTCAAGCGCCAACTCGTCTCAGTTATGGTTGGCATGGTGGGATTTAACCTGATGGTGCATTTCCCGCTGCGCTATGTCTTGGGTATGGCTCATTGGTTTGTGGTGCTGCTGTTAGCGTTGATTTTAGTCACTTTGATTCCCGGATTGGGAACGACTACTAATGGAGCGACCCGCTGGCTGTCTTTAGGCCCGATGCCAATTCAACCCTCGGAGCTGATCAAGCCTTTCCTAGTGCTACAGAGTGCTAGGATATTTGGTCAATGGGCTCGGTTGAGCTGGAAAGTTCGTTTGACTTGGCTGTTTATTTTCGCTCTGGTGCTTTTGGGTATTTTGCTGCAACCTAATCTTAGTACGACTGCATTCTGCGGGATTACTATTTGGCTGATCGCTTTAGCAGCTGGGTTACCTTATATTTACCTGATGGGAACGGCTTTGGGTGGATTGCTGCTAGCGACTATCAGTATCAGCGTTAAGGAATATCAGCGACGGCGGATCATGTCTTTTCTGAATCCTTGGGCCGATCCAATGCAGGATGGTTACCAGTTGGTTCAAAGTCTGCTGGCGGTTGGTTCTGGTGGGACTTGGGGAACTGGATTTGGGCTGTCTCAGCAAAAGTTATTTTATCTGCCGATTCAGTACACGGATTTTATCTTTGCTGTGTTTGCTGAGGAGTTTGGCTTTGCAGGCTCTTTGGTGCTGTTGCTGCTGCTTTTAGTGTACGGGACGCTGGCATTGATTGTGTCGATGAAGGCTCAAAATGCGATTCATCGACTTGTAGCGATCGGTGTGATGATTTTGATGGTGGGACAGTCGCTGATGAATATTGGTGTGGCGACGGGTGCCCTACCGACGACGGGTTTGCCTTTACCGTTGTTTAGCTATGGGGGCAATTCGATGATTGCGAGTTTGCTGGGGGCTGGAATTTTGATTCGGGTGGCAAGGGAGAGTAGAGAAGCTGAGGTGGTTTCTCTGGAAGAGAGGCGATCGAGAAGTAGGCGGCGGCGCTGAGGGCGGTAAGGTTATCTGCACCCGGTTATGACGTAATTTATGCTTCCAGTTTTTGGACATAAGCTGGACATGGTGTAAGCGTATTGAGCAAAGATTGGTCTGCTGTCCAGAATTCGGCAGATTCTAGCTCGGCGACTGCCAGAAAAGCAGCATCATAGAGAGTTGCCAGCGAGAACTGTTCGGCTATAGCCCATGTTCTGGCGCGGATAGCATCGCTATCAAGATAGTCAACAGGCATTTGGCAGAAGTCATCATAAAATCCCTGTGCCTGTGCTGCGGTAATTCCCCCCAACCTAGCTTTTTTTCGCAACACTGAGCCAACTTCCGCCCATGCAAATGCTGGAGCAACCAAACGCACATTTGATGTCAGTAACGGAACGATCAAGTTTCTGGCTTGGAGTTGCAGTGTCTCAGGAATAAGATAAGGAATCCAAACGCTGGTGTCGATACACTTAGTCACGCCGTCCCTCATCTGCTCGCAACTGACGAATCAAGTCCACAGAGCTTGATTTAATACCTGTTGCAGCTTCTACTTCGGCGCTACGAGCTACTATGCGCTGATGGGCTGCCAGCGATCGCCGTCGTCGCACCTCACGGGCGATCGCTTCAACAACCATCTCGTTAAAAGACTCGCTGCCTTCTCGAAACTGCCTCGCTTGCTGAAGCAGGTCGGCAGGAATGCGGATAGTTACAGCTTCTCGTTCCATAGTTGTAATTTATGCAATTACGAGATGACATCATATAGTGTAACTATTTTCTGAATCAGTCTACTACTGCCCTTTACGATGGGTCAGCGATCGCCAAGGGCACGCTACGCGATCGCCGACCGAACCGTCCCAATCAGCTATAGTTAGGCATACTGGATAAAGTCAATTGTTTGCTTATACGTAAGCTTTTCTATGCCGAATCTCAGTCTCAAGCCCACCAACAAACCTGTTAAAGCCTACTACGAAGCTTTAGAACAGTATGCCAAACTGGGGGTTGTACATGAAGGGGCTGTGCAAACGGCATTTCAGCAGTTGTTAGAGTCCTGTGGTCGGCAGTTCAAATGGACATTAGTGCCACAATATGCCATCAAGCGACCCCAGAAACAGCCCATTCGGATGGATGGGGCATTGGTTGATGATTATAACTTGGCGCGTGCTTATTGGGAAGCGAAGGATATTAAGGATGATTTAAAGAAGGAAATTCCGAAAAAGTTTGCTGCTGGCTATCCCAAAGATAATATCATTTTTCAACGGCCCGATCGGGCTATTCTCTACCAAGATGGCAAACTGGTGATGGATGAAGATATCACCAAACCGCAGGGGTTGGTAGATGTCGTTCGCCAGTTTTTTGAATATCGACCGCCAGCTATTGAACAATGGGAAAGGGCGGTTGAAGAGTTTGGTAGTCGCGTTAAAGAACACGCTACTGCGTTATTAGAATTAATCAGAGATCAAGAGAAGAAAAACAAAAAGTTTATTGATGCTTTTGCTGATTTTCTGCTACTTTGTCGTCAGTCAATTAACCCCAATCTTTCGGAAGCAGCGGTTGAGGAAATGTTGATTCAGCATTTATTGACTGAACGCATTTTTCGCAGCGTGTTCAATAATCCTGATTTTGCTCAACGTAATATTATTGCGGTAGAAATTGAGAAAGTAATTAATGCTTTAACTTCTAAATCTTTTAGTCGCAGTCATTTTTTGAATAAGCTCGATCGGTTTTATGGTGCAATTGAGGAAACCGCAGCCACTATTGATGATTATGCCCAAAAACAAGATTTTCTCAATCGGATTTATGAGCGATTCTTCCAAGGTTTTTCGGTAAAGGTTGCCGATACTCACGGGATTGTTTATACTCCTCAACCGATTGTAAGTTTTATGGTGAAAAGTGTTGAGGAAATTTTGCAGAGGGAGTTTGGGAAGTCGTTAATTGATAAAGGCGTTCATATCCTCGATCCGTTTGTGGGAACGGGGAATTTTATTATTCGGGTAATGCGAGAAATCGCCGGAATTCAAAAATCGGCTTTACCTTATAAGTATGAACATGAATTGCACTGTAATGAGGTGATGCTGTTGCCTTATTATATTGCGGCGATGAATATTGAGCATGAATATTTTGAGCAAGCGGGGGAATATAAAACTTTTGAAGGTATTTGTTTAGTTGATACGTTTGAAGATCAAGCTGTTCAACAGTTAAATTTATTTAGTCCTGCCAACATGAAGCGCGTGGAAAGGCAGAGACAGTCAAATATTTTTGTAATTATGGGTAATCCTCCTTATAATGTAGGGCAGTTGAATGAAAATGATAATAATAAAAACCGGAGATATACGACTAAAGATAAAACGGGAATAGATGATGTTGTTTCGGCAACTTATGCCAAAGCATCAAAAGCAACTAATAAAAATGCTCTTTCCGATCCTTATGTGAAGGCGATTCGCTGGGCGAGTGATAGAATATCAGAAGAAGGAATTATTGCCTTTGTCACCAATAACAGCTTTATCGAACAAATAGCTTTTGATGGCATGAGACAGCAGCTAGAGAAAGATTTTGATAAAATATATGTGTTTGACTTGGGGGGGAATGTGAGAAAAAATCCTAAGCTGTCAGGGACAACTCATAATGTGTTTGGTATTCAGGTGGGTGTGAGTGTTAATATTTTTGTCAAGCATCGTAAGGAGAGCGATTAATTATGAAATTCACAAGAATTACAGTCAATCCGAAAAAAATGGGGGGAGTTCCTTGCCTTCGTGACTTACGGATTCCTGTTGCTACTGTTGTTGGGATGTTTGCCGAAGGAATGAGGGATAATGAAATTTTAGAGGCATTTCCTGACTTGGAAATAGAGGATATTCAGGAAGCTTTACATTATGCTGCTCAAGCAGTTCGAGAAAGAGAATTACCCTTATTAAGTGCATGAAATTTTTGATTGATAACGCTTTATCTCCAATAATCGCAACTGGATTGCAACAAGCGGGTTTTGATTCCGTTCATGTTCGTGACTATGGAATGCACGCATCTGAAGATATCGAAATTTTTGAACTCGCTGCTAAAGAAAATCGCACAGTTGTTTCATCTGTTGAATATTAAGGTGGGGTGTGTTAATATATTTGTAAAAAGCCAAGCTAGTTCAAAAGATAGGGAGTAGAGATGGAAGCACAAGAACTTAAAGATATTATTCAAGAAAGTGTACGAGAAACAATTCGTGAAGTATTGAAGGAAGAACGACTTGCTCTTTGTTTAGCTTTGATTCCGCGTGTTAGTGAAAAAGAAATGCAGGCAATTAAGAAACAATTTGGCTCACCGTCAGATTATGACAAAGATGATTTTGTGAATATGACAGATTGGGTGCGACATGGAACTAACATTCAGTAAAAATTCGATTAAGTTTCTCAAAAAGCTTTCAGCTAAAGATGCAGAAAGAATTCGTAATAAAATTTGCTATTTGCTTGACTCACTTGAACAATCTGGTTTAGTACCATTAGGAGAGTTTGACATCAAAACATTAGAGGGAGAATGGCAAGGTTTTTTGAGAATGCGAGTTGGCAAAATGAGAATCATTTTTACAATCGATACCGAACGAAATGAACTCCAAATTTATGATATAGGATTTAGAGGAGATATTTACAATAATTGATCGTTGATGGCGCAATGTCAAATAGAGGTGATTTAATGCAAATTGCTTTAAAATCAGAATAAGAAAAGTTTATTCTCGAAAAATTACAGCAAGGTAGGCTTTGTTTGAGGAATTTAGGGATAATTTATGAAAAAAGCACAAATCTACTATGCTCGAATGGATGAGTTTTGGCGGAAAGAAGAAAAGTTAGATAATTTAGAAAAACTTGGGCATATTGGCAATGTGGAATGGCAAGAGATTAAGCCTGATAAAAATTATAATTGGTTAACTGAAGGTTTAGAAGATGAGTTTGAGACGTTTGTTGAATTAGGAAGTAAGGAAACAAAATCAGCCAAGGGAGATGTAACTGATTGTTTGTTTAAAATCTACAGTCGGGGGGTAGCAACTTGCCGGGATGTTTGGGCATATAATTTTAAATTTGATAAAATTTCATCAAGCATTCAAATAATAATTAATAATTACAACGACCAAGTAATTAAATGGACTCATAGAAAAGATCGCTCAGTTAAAGTTGATGAATTTGTGAGCTATGATGATACGCAAATAAGTTGGAGTCGAGATTTAAAACTAGATTTACAAAGAGAAAAATTAGCCGAGTTTTCCGAAGCCAAAATCAGAACTTCTCTATATCGTCCTTTTACTCGTTCATTTTTGTTTTTTGACAGAACTTTAAACGAAGAAGTTTATGTATTTCCTTCTATATTTCCCAATCCAGAAACGGAAGCAGAAAATTTAGTTATTTGTTTGAGTAGTGTAGGTAATACTAAACCATTTCATTGTTTAATCGTTAGGTATATTCCTGACTTACATTTAACAGGTGACTCTCAATGTTTCCCCTTCTACACCTACGATGAAGACGGAACAAATCGCAAAGAAAACATCACTGATTGGGCATTAGAACAATATCGCACCCATTACCAAGATACCACAATTACCAAATGGGATATCTTTCATTACACATACTCACTTCTGCATCATCCCGACTACCGAGAACGCTACGCCGCCAACCTAAAACGAGAACTTCCCCGCATACCCTTCGCGCCAGAATTTCATCCTTTCGCAACAGCAGGAAAACGACTAGCAGAAATTCATATTAACTACGAACAACAGCCCGAATATCGCCTAAAACATATCGAAAATAAAGACTTACCAATTGATTGGCGCGTGGAAAAAATGCGCCTTTCTAAAGATAAAAGCCAACTCAAATATAACGACTTTCTCACCTTAGCAGATATTCCGCCAGAAGTATTTGAATATCGCTTAGGCAACCGTTCTGCTTTAGATTGGATAATTGACCAATATCAGGTTAGCACAGATAACCGTAGTGGTATTACAAATGATCCCAATCGACTTGATGATGAAGAATATATTGTGCGATTAATTAAACAGGTGATTACGGTTAGTTTAGAAACCGTTAAAATTGTCAAAGGTTTGCCAGATTTAGGATTACCGAAAGATTGATTAGGGTTTTGGATTTATAGAGGCTTTTCAGTTGTATGAAGTACACCTCAGAAACCCGGTTTATTCAACAATACCTTCGCCAAAATGAAAAATACCTTGATTCGTAGGTTGGGTTGAGGCACTCAACCCAACAAATGCGTTGGGTTTCGCTTCACTCAACCCAACCTACAAAAAAATGGCGAAGGTATTGTTCAAGAAACCGGGTTTCTCTGTACTATTTACATACTTTTAGTTGTTCTCTAACGTCCTGATGAGTAGCCAAATAATCTTTTAGCCACTCGCACCCCCGATTCAACAATTCATCTAATTCTTCAACGCGCCATATTCTTACAGTGCTGTCAGAACCAGCAGTAGCTAAACTCTTTCCATCAGCGCTAAAGCTGACGCTAAAGATATCTCCCGTTTGAGCTTTAAATTGAGCTAGCAGCAGTTGACCCGATGGCTTATCAAACCTAACCCACAATTTAACTGTACCATCCAATCCAGCCGTAGCAAGGCGTTGTCCATCGGGGCTAAAACTCATACTTCTAACCTCACCTTGCTCAGTATTAAATTGAGTCAAAATCTCACCATTTGGGTTCCAAATTTTCACCGTGCTGTCATCTCCTGCGGTAACAATGCGCTGTCCATCTGGCGACCAAGATATACTCCACACCCGACTCTGATGTGCTTTAAAAATCAGATCTAGCGGTTTTCCAGATTGGTTCCAGAGTCTCACTGTGCCGTCATCTCCGGCGGTGGCAATGCGCTTGCCGTCAGGGTGAAAGCTGATGCTTCTAACTTGTGCCTGCTTGCTTTTGAATTCAGTTAATAACTGCCCGGATTGATTCCAAATTCGCACGATACCATTATCTCCTGATGTAGCAAGGTACTGTCCATCACGGCTAAAACTTACACTTAAAACTAAATTTTTATGAGCTTTGAATGCAGAAATTAACTCCTGTCCAGACTCGTTCCAAAGTCGCACCATGCCATTGGAGTAAGCTGTGGCAATGTGCTTTCCATTGGGGCTAAAACTTACACGCCAAAACTCTCTATCTTTGAGAAGTAATTGTTGACCGCGAGAGACCGATCGCGACACCTGTAAATCCCACAAATCCGCAAGTTTCACCGTACCATCGTCTCCGGCGGTAGCAATGCGCTGTCCATCCCGGCTATGTCCGTTGGGACTAAAACTCACGCTCAAAACTTCACCTTGATGAGAGTTGAATTTATCCAACTGCTGCCCAAATTGGTTCCAAAGCCGCACCGTCCCATCTGCACCAGTTGTGGCAATGCGCTGTCCATCAGGACTGAAATTTACGCTCCAAACTCTGTCTTGATTAGTGTTGAATTGAGTCAATTGCTGGCCGAATTGTTTCCAAATTCGCACCGTCCCATCTGCACCAGTGGTGGCAATGCGCTGTCCATCAGGACTAAAACTTAGACTCCAAACTCCACCGGGGTTACTTTTAAATTGATTTAACTGTTTCCCAGACTGGTTCCAAAGTCGTACCGTGCCATCTGCGCCTGCTGTGGCAATGCGCTGTGCATCAGGGCTAAAACTCATACTTCTAATCTCACCCCGCGTGCTATTAAAGTGAGCTAATTGCTGTCCGAATTGGTTCCAAATTCGCACTGTACCCTCAGAATCTGCGATCGCAATCCGCTTTGCATCCAAGCTCAAACTCATATTTCTAATTTGACCTTTATGACCTTTAAATGGAGAATTTAATGGTTTTCCAAACTGGTTCCAAACTCGAATTTTTCCATCTGCTCCTACTGTGGTAATGCGATATCGGTCAAGCATTTTTGAATTTTGGCTCGTTCCCAGGCTCCTGCCTGGGAATGCGGATTTTGGATTGGTCTTTTTTTCAGTACTAAAACTTACTGTTTTGACTTCACCTTGATTGGTTTTGAATGTAGATAACAGTTTGCCGGAGCGATTCCAAAGACGCACAGTGTTGTCGTTTCCTGTAGTGGCAATGCGCTTGCCATCGTGGCTAAAACTTACGCTCCAAATTTGGCCTTGATGACCTTTTAGTTGATTGCGCTCGTGGATTTTATCGAGGATTGTTTGTAATGCTAATAACGGACTGATGGCTGGATATTTTTGCAAAGTGCTATGTTTTCCCACCATTTTTTTCAAATCTTGTCCCGCCTGCATGGCTGAGACTAAAGCTTTGATTTCTTCGCCTCCTTGAGTTTCAAATAATCTTAAGGAGTTCATGCCTTTCGATTCTAGTTTCAGTCCTTCCCATTCGGCTTTTATGCTTGTAGCGGCGTGGAAAATAGTTGCTGCTGTGAGGGCGGAAATTACGCCCAAAACGGCAATGCCTCTTTTGATTGTGCGATCGGCTTTTTGTTGAGCTTCAGCTAATATTTGATTTGCCTGTTTTTCGGCTTTTAAGGCGATTTCAACTTGTTTTCGGTCTAATTCTTGACTGGCTGTCAAGAATTGATAATCGCGATCGCTCAAGCTTTGCTCTGCTGCCCATTCTAAGGCATCTTGTAAGGCTTTGCCGCGCAAAAGTCGGGATTCGTCTTGGCAATTGGAGGCTAACCAGGCTGTTAATGATTCTGCATAAGGTCGCAGATTTGCTAATACGGTTTCGACCCAATTTTGGTTAAAGATGGAGGCATAAATGCGGTTGGCTGCTGTTAATTTTCCTTGCCGTTTGACTACTAATCCCGATAAGAGTAATTCTGTTTGTTCTGAACTGTTATCTGCTGATATTTCGCCTTGTTGTAAAATTTGTTGGTATAGTCCTAACAATCTGCCTGTGTGTTGCTCATTTCTTAAGAGGCGATCGCGTATTGTCTTGAGGTGCTTTGGCTCATCAGTCGCTTCCCAGTTGTCGATGATGTGCGATCGCGTTAGCTGCGCGACATCGGCGATTTTGGATTTTGGTAATTGGGAACCCCCCCCTTCGTCCCCCCCCGTCCACTGGGGGGGAGAGAGGTGGGATTTTGGTAATTCGGAACCCCCCCCTTCGTCCCCCCCCGTCCACAGGGGGGGAAAGAGGGGAGGGTTGCTTTTTTGCTCCTCTGCTTGTTCAAGAATGAGCTTACAAATCTTCTGGGTGAGAAACGGTTGTCCACCAGTCCAGGCTAACACTTCATTCAGCACGATATGGGGATTGGCGATTTTTTCTGCCAACCCTTTAGCTAGAGGCTGAGCCTCATCTAATTGAAAGCCATTAAGTTGAATTGCTCTGCCAATGTTAAAAGGCGTGCGATTTTTGTCTTGGATTAAATCGGATGGGGTTGTCACTCCCAAAAGCGCAAAAGTGAGACGATTGTATTCTGGGTTTTCGGCTCGTTTGTTGTAGCAGTAGCGGATGAATGCAAAAAAATCATCTGTCGGAAAGCTAAGTCTGAGAATGCTATCTATTTCATCAATAAAGATAGCAATAGGTTGGCTGACTTCAACCAGCAACACTTCGTCAAGAAACTGACTCAACCTTTGTATGGGGGAGAGAAACTCCCGCTCGCGCCACCAACTCCTTAATTCTATTTTGTCAAACAGATCGAAACTATTTACTAAGGAATAAACAACACCTGCATACCACTGGTTTTGGGTGACATCCCAGTTACCAATCTCTGAAAGATCGATCGCCGCACAGGCAATTCCATCTGAAATTAACCTTTGCATAGTTCGCAGCTGCAAGCTGGACTTTCCCATTTGTCGGGAATTAAGTACATAGCAAAATTCCCCAGCTTTCACTCCTTCATAAAAATCGCGATCGGCTTGTCGCTTCACATAAGTGGGAGCATCAGGTGGTAGACTTCCGCCAACTTGATATTTATAAGGATGAGAAAGTCCGTTGCCGTAACTCTCTGTTTTCATATAGATGACCCTAGATGATTTTAAATTTTAGATTTTAGATTTAATTTTAGATTTGCCATTCAAAGAAAGCAATTTTAAATCTCAAATCTGCAATTCCCTTACTGGACTTCAAAATCCACGTTTCTGATTGCACTACCAGTACAGTTTACCTCTCTCTGGCGGGGAAAAGTCTTTACCGGAAGGAGGGAACCGGATTCGCTGCGAAAAACGCGAAGCACGTAACGACCTGCTGGCAAAGACGATAATTGATAAGAAGGGTTAGAAGAATCGATCCGAGCCATTCTCGATCGAGACTCATCCCTATTAGGAGCGGAAGGTACAACGTAATAAGAGCCGTCTTCTTGGATACCATCGCCGAATAATCGTCCGCTAATCGAACAAGATTTCTTTGCTTGTACAACGGGAGGTAGAACCTCCCGGCTTTCGTGACCAGGTTCAACCTGGTCACGAGAATACTCTTGGTTCAAGATTGCAGTTAAACCAACCCCTACATTACATATTAATAACGGTGCCAACAATATGGTAATCGCGACTAATTTTTGTGCTGTCTTCATCAACTGCTTCCCAATCGTTCTCTAAAATATCGACGATATAAATCGCAGCGCGGTTTCACATTATTACCTTGCAGATGTACCAACCCCATACTGTGCAATTTAAACGCCACTTCTGCTTCTAGTCGCACTGGGTTAGATGTAGCAACAACTTCGAGCATCGCTTGCGCTAATTCTGGGCGCTGTTGAAGATTCCACAAGTGGCGTCGCAGATGATCGCTATAAAGTCCCGCTTCTGTAGGTGCTGTTTGGAGCAGTTCTTCAAGGGTGATGTCTTGGCGAGCAATGTGATAGAGAGCAAACCGCTGTAAATATGGGTGTCCTCCCACCGTGTTCATCAGTTGTTCTACCTGGGAGGCGTTCCAATTCAATCCGTACCGCTGCGCCAATTCCTGCACTTGATGGCTGCTAAATTCTGGCAATTCAATTGGCAATCCTACGTTGAAAGGTGATTGATTGATGTCGAGGGGAATATAAACTTCTGTGGAATGTACGACTACCAAGCGAAGTTTTTTCCAAATGTCGCGCTTTTTCGATTCTTCGTGCCAAGTTCGGAGAAGTCCGAAAAAGTCGTCGGCAATTTCTGGGTGTTCAAAAACGCGATCGACTTCATCCAATCCCAAGACGAGGGGCTGATCTATTTCGGCGAGCAAGTATTTTTCAAAGTAGGCTTTGCAGTTAACTTTGCTGCCAAAAATATCATCCCAATAGTCCGCTAGTTTATTAGGCAGCTGCAATTCTAAACCAACACAAGCGCAGAACCACTTTAAGAATCGATCCAGGTTGCTGAAGATCGATCGCTCTGCTAGGTGAAAGCTCAAACTTACTGTTTTACAGCCGGAATTTTCTGCGTGATTGAGAATCCTAGCCATTAAGGAAGTTTTGCCCATTTGTCGGGGTGCTTTGATGCGAATCAGCGCACCCGGTTGCAAAATCATTTCGTAACAGCGAGATTCAATCGGAGGTCGGTCTATATAAAAGGAGGAGGCTAAGTCCACTTGACCCTCCGGTACTTCCGGCGCTGCTACTGGTAATGGACGACCGTCCAAGCTTTCCGATGTTACGGGTATGGTTAATGCGATCGGGGTAAGACTGAGATCTGTTCGATCGATCGGCCCTTGGGCATCAGATTGTATATTCTTACGCCCATCTTTGACAAAGCTGAGGATTTCTTGCACAACGGCGGCTGTGTCGGCTTCTCCTCGCCACTGAATTTGGGGAACGTCGTGTAAATGGCTGCGAAGGTCGTAGCTTAGCGGCGAGTTGAGGGGAAAATCGACGCGAATGGCTAAAATTGCTGGTTTGTTGTGGATAGAACGCAACTCTTTGACGCGCTGTACTTCCGAGATCAGCATATCGCTGAAGGCGGATTGAGGAGATAGCAGCAGCAGGAAGTAATCGCACTGCTTTAATTCGATGTCGATGCGTTGGGGCCAATTTTCTCCCAGCCGGATGGTTTCCTGTGCCATGAATACTTGCTGACTAGACGCTTTCAGGGCTTCTGAGAGCTGTTCGGCAAGGTGGAGGTCTGGTTCTTGGGGGCGGTAGGAGATAAAGATCGCATTTTGGGTCTGGGTATTGGAAATTTCAGATAAGGGCGACGGCATCACCGCGTCTCCATATTTTCCTCTTCTTTCCTCTTCTTCTCTAGGCCGCTGCGCCTGATTGTGCAGGTAAATGCGGAGACGGTTCTCTTTGCCTCTGGTAAAACCGTCGATGCCAAACTTGTTATAGACTTGGCCCATGCGTTTGAGGCAGGCACCTTCGGAAGTTTCCAGTTTCAAGGCGATTTCTTCGTATTCCATCTCCTCTGCAAAGCGCAGCAAGAACACTTCCTCCTGTTCTGGAGAAAGTTCGCGATCGTGCGCCATCTGAATTAGGAATTGACGCGAGAACATCTGTAAATCGCCTCTCTAACGACACAACTACTTAGACTCTAATCACCTCCTCAAACGCTACCTCTGAAATAGTTTACAAAAATTATGAGTTAAATAACCTAAGCAAAGCAGAGTTTTAAGCGTGGTTCAAAGGTTTCCGCAGAGGTAACCTTGTCTATTGAATGGAGTCACACAGGACAAGCAAGGTGAATGCCTCTGTTTCTACGATAGCTTACAGCGGTTTTCAGTTGTATGAAGTACACCGCAGAAACCGGGTTTCTTCAAGAACTCTTTAAGAAACCGGGTTTCTTGAAGAGGTTTCTTCAAGTTTCTCTGTATCTCATACCAAATCCGCAACGATTACCCCCGTTATGTCTATAGGCTGTAGAGATGTTTCATGAAACGTCTCTACAATGTTTAGGCCAAAAATTCTCATGGGGTAACCAACCCGGATTTGGTATCACTCACCTGAAACGGGCTCTATACCTCAGATGTAACCTACTATAAGCAAAAAGCACCGAGTCTGTTCGCACAGGCGAGACTTCGGTGTTTGGATGTTGTTTAGAAGCGAAATGCCTACAAAATGCGATCGCGTAGTAGTCTTTGGTATTTGGCTATTCCACATCGATAATGAAAATCTGCCTTACTATGCCGCTACCTCCTGTGGCTTGATCTATTGTTGTGCCAGAACCAGAAAACTCTACTTGAACGGAGGAACTTGCAGGTGTATAGTTACCTGAAATTTGAATATTGTGTCTGCCTCTGGAGAGAAATCTTGATAAATTAACCGTACCTCCACGACCTTTAATTGTTTTAACAACTCTGCCGTCTACAGTGATTTGTGCAGTTAATTCTGTGCCTGAATCGCTGCTAATTACCAGATTATGAGCTTGCCTGATATTTGGCGAATCCAGATTAATCCTGGTGGTTTGTTGTTGCTCGGAAACATTTTGGCGCGGCTGACGAGGCTTTGTTATATGTATGGCAGGAGGATTTTTTCTTTGTGGCTCTCTAGCAAGTAAATTATCTGTTTGGGTGAGATTACTTGGAGAAACTTCTCCTGAATCAAGATGTGGTAAGAAAAAACTTTTGTTTATGTATAGCAAGTGATTGAACTTACTAGATTTGCCGAGAGCCTGGGGATTGTAATTAAAGTCAATGCTGGATTCTTGGCTGGCACTATCCAAAAATATTTCTGCGATCGCGGCCCGATCGTATGCGGCGACTAAAGCAATGCAGGTAGTAGCAAAAATCAAAATCATCCGATTCATACTGTAACTCCTAATTTAAGAAAAACGACTGCTCAAAATTATTCCCTTCTAGCTATTCACTAGGCGTATTTATTTCGAGCAATCGTTGATTTTTCTTTGCGAGAAAATCTGATTAAACTCTAGCAGAAAGATCGGAAAATTACTTTTTACCGAGGCTGTAAATTTCTGTATCGATCTGCTGCGTTGTATACGTCAATTGTGGGATTAACTCGAATCTGAACTGTTGGGCCTTTCCCAATTCCATTATTGCTACCGCCGCGCAGAGTTTGTCGTACATTTCGTTCTTGAACTGCCCGACCCGGCCCTACATGAATCTGTTGACCAGTAGTTACAATAGCGTTTCCTCTACAAGACCCTTCACTTTGCATATCTACGTTATTGCTGCGTCGCGCTGGCCCAGAACCACTGATGGAAACTTGAATTCCCTGATCGAATTGCACGCATTGTGCCCTAACAGAAGAGTTTGAAAAAGGCTCAAAAACTAAAACAGCAGAAACAGATAAAAAGCTAAACGCAATTAAAGAAACTCTCATGTGTATCTCTTGAAAAAGCTAGTGGAAGAAATATTTCAAATGGACCGATCGACAAAACCCGGATAGCTTCGATCGCTATTGAATTGCCGCCCGTTTTGACGAACTGTATTGCGATCGCCCCTGACATCGACTCCCTGATTTTGGTTCTGCACAACACCCCGGTTGCCCCATCTCTGACGCCCGCCTCTACCGCTGCGATCGATATTAATCACATTGATATGTTTTTTCACATTATTGCTGTTGCCCGTCACGGTAGCGGTTTGCGAACTTTGTTGAGAAACAGCACTATCACCACCTCTACTGTTGTAAGATTGAGCCATTGCAGGCAGGGGCAACATCCCAAGAGTGGCAAAAGCCAAAACACCAAATATGTAAGTTTTATTCATGGCTTTATTTTCTGTAAGTAACAGCTTCTATTAGGAGGAAGAAAGTGCTGAGGCTTGAAGCGTTCGCAAGCCTCGTACTTTCTTCCGCCCTACTAGGAAGCTGACAAAATCACGCGGTCGCGGTAACTAAATTCCCTTTTTAGCGCAAGTATTATTACAGCTAGAGGGACGATGAACGGGACGACGAAATTGATTTTGGTTGCCATTGCTTTGCCGAGCTGTTTGATCCACTCGGTTACCATACCCATGACTGTTGGCTTCCTGATATTGGTCTTGTACAACCCCTTGATTGCCTGTTCCTTGGCTACGACCGCCGTAATTTGACTGACTGGAATTCTGGTTAATTGAGTTACCCTTACCCTTAACAGTCGCTTGTTGGTTACTTGTCTGAATGACAGCGTTGTCGCCACCACGAGATTGGCAGCAAGGATTAGGATTAGCTTGGGCCGTAAAGGGAACCAGCCCAAGGGTGCTGGCAGTCAAAATACCCAGTATGTAGGTTTTCTTGGCAATCTTTGCAAAGCTCAGGCCAGTTTTAATTGAGTTGGTGTTCGTCATGTCAGCTTCTTCCTGTAAAACTAATTGTCGTTTGGATAGGAGAGTAGAATTTCTCTTGGTTTTTCCAGAGCCTCTGTTCGCCTCTGAAACTATATTGACTCACCTCTGCTATCCTCGTCAAGTATATTTACAAATCTTCATATAACTAACCTGACTCTATATCCCGCAGTGTCTGAAACTCAAGCAGGACTTAGGCCGGAAGGGGCTAGTGCCTTCGTCGGAAGTTGTAGGGGCGGGTTTTGTCATGATTCTTGTGGGTTAGCCACAAATTATAGCTAGGGACTAGGGGCTAGCTATACTTGCGATACCAAATCGGCTTGCCTAAACCCTTTTTTACCCGACGACTAAAGTCGCGGCTATACAAACAAAGCCCGCGCTGGCGGGCTTCAAGTACGCGATCGCGATCGGATCTTGCCATCCTATTTAATTAGGATCGCAGCGTATCTCTATCAAAAAACCATCAGGATCGTAAAAATAGATTCCGCGTCCGGTAGGACGAGTAACCGGGCCATGATCTATGCGTATTTGATGCAGTTTCAGCACTTCAAGCGCGGTATCGAACAACTGCGGATCGATATCAAAGGCTAAATGATTGGCGCGAGTAAAAGCGCGACTGGGGTCTGGATCTGGCGGTGAGAGATCCGGTTCCCAAAACAAATCGATCACTGTACCATCGGGAGTAACGAAGTTGGCAACTTTCCCAGCAGCTACCAAGTCAACCAGCGTTTTGGGAACCTCATCGCCTGTCAATTCGTGCAAACCCAGGATATTTCCGTAGAAATGGCGAGAAACCTGCATATCTTTAACGTTCAAGGCGATATGGTGAACGCGACGCAGAGTACCTGGGATAAGTGCAGCGTTAAGGGATTGGGGGTGAGACAGCATGACACGAAGCGATCGATCGCATGAATGCCATCAGTCTACCTCAAATGCCGCCAAAGTTAGAGGTTTATCTAAAATTGAGTAGATAGACTGAAAGAGTAGAAATAATTGATGATAAAAAACACCGATGAAAAAATCAGTTTCGATGGTTCTGCTATTATCTTTATTACTGATGGCAATCATATCTCCTTTTTCGGCTCTATCCTTACTGATGGTATTCGTTTTGATTTCAACAATTGGCTGGACAATCTGGACGTTGGTGCGAACTGCCGTTAGCGATGATGCCTAAATCTGGGTTTGTTCAGAAGGCGCATCGAGATCGATCCAGAAAATATCACCTTGATTGATTACCATTCGCCTTCAACAATCCGCCGATGATAGCGGCTTATAGTGCGAAGCATAGTTTGTTCTTCCTCATCGGGGGGGTCAGCGTATGCGGCATTAATTTTCTCTAACAATTGTAGATTTTGACGACGGCGGATAAATTCTTCTAGCGCAAGTGCCATTAAGCGACTGCGTGAGACTTTCAGTTCTTCAGCTACCGCCTCCGCTTGTTTAAACAAAGATTCTGGCAGCGAAATTGCTGTTTTGACGTTTGCCATGAAATTATACTTTCAGGTGAAATAAAAGTATAACTTTTGGTTTGACTAATTGCAATACGCGGTAGGTATAGCTAGGGACTAGGAGAAGTTTAGGTTATTCCGTTCCCGCCACAAGATTATGTAGGGGCGAAGCATTGCGGAATTAACGTTTCGGTTTTGAGTTAAGATAAATCCCGCAATGCTTCGCCCTCCCACTAGACCTCTCCAGAAATTAAAGGTGCGTTACCTGTAACCCTCGTAGAGACGTTGCATGCAACGTCTCTACATTCTTTTTTGGAGAGGTCTACTATACATAGTCTTCCACCGGGAAGGGAGTAAAGCAGAAGTACACCGAGTTTTTTTGCTCACTCAGCTTCTCCAATCAGAGTAAAAGCTGCCCAATTTTTCGGTTCAGGATTACTTTTCATCACCTTCAACATCGCCTGCCGCAATGCCTGCGCCTTATCAGGCATTTTTTGAAGATTTTGATAAAATTCAGCCATCAACGCTGCTGTTGGGGCATCTGGCACCGACCAAAGCGATACAATTACACTGGGTACGCCCGCACTAATTAAACTACGTGATAATCCAATTACGCCATCACCAGTTAGTTTTCCACGTCCAGTATCGCAAGCACTTAAAACTACTAATTCGGCGTGTAATTTCAAATCCAAAATTTCGCTAGAAGTCAGTAAACCATTATCATTTCCTGATGGTGCAAGTGCTACTGCACCGGGTATGCCTAGACCTGTAAAATCATCCAGTAATCCGTGCGTTGCTAAATGAATAATCCTGGCTTTTGGTAATAACTGTAATATCGCTAATTTGGTAGCATCATTACCTGTAAGCGCTTGCGTATTGAATAATTGAGCAATCGTTTTTGCTTCGGCTTCTGAACCGGGTAAACTGGGTAATTTTTGCGGTGTTTCTCCAAATTTAGGTGCAATACTAGGCATATTGGGATTACCGACAATTAAGATATCTTTACCTGAAACTAATTGTCGTTGTTGATGAGTTAAATCTAATACTTGAATTGATGGTGCAGTCAGAATTGTATGTTTTTCGATTAGATATTTGCCTTGCGCGTCAAGGAGTGCAACAAAGGGAACTAGGAATAATTCGTCTTGAGGAACGAAAGTAACACGGGCGTTAGGATCTGTAGGTAGTAAATCAGCAATTGGTTGGATGAGTAATTGATGTAGTTGTTGTAATTTTTCTGTTTGGTTTACTCCTTCAACTCTAGCGGATACAAATAAACCTCGACCTCTGACGCCGATTGATTCCCGACTGGTGGTAACGAGGTCTGCTAATGTTGTATTTTGTTTCTGCCATAATGGTTTGAGGTCGCTGCGGCGAAAGGTAACTTCCCCTGTGGGTTTGATTACCCAAATATATAGTTCTGATTGTTTCCATTGCTGTTTACCTTGGATTTGGAAGTCATCATAAATTATCGAATATTGAACTAAGGTAGATTTTTGCTGTTGGGCAATTTTTTTAAGCTGGGTAATGGTAGGTTTAAGAGATGCAGTAGGCAAGGTTTCTTGAGGATTAGAAGTTAATTTTTTGGCTAATAATTCCACAAATGCTCTAGCGCGACCTCGTTCAGCTATTTCGAGCGCGGTATCTGTTTTATTCTGGGCAATGAGAACTTGTTGTAAAGTGCGATAGGACCGAGATTGGTCCTCAAAAATTGATACTTTTTGGGCATCGTTTAACCCACCTCGGAGTGATTCGTATACTTCAATAGCATTGTTGAGGGTTGTCTCTGCTGCTGCGAGATTGCCAGATTTGAATAGAGTAAATCCTAGATTATTGAGTGACTTTCCCTCCCCAAGTCGGTCTTTGATTTCCCGTAAAATGGCCAAACTTTGCTGTTGGTATTCTATAGCTTTTGGGTAGTCTCCCAGGGAATAGTAAGCATTTCCCAGATTTCCGAGTAAGGTTCCCTCTCCTTGGCGGTCTTTAATTTCCCGTGAAATAGCCAAACTTTGCTGATAGTATTCTATAGCTTTTGGGTAGTCTCCCAGGTTACGGTAAGCTTCTCCCAGATTTCCGAGTGCATTTCCCTCCACTTTTCGGTCTTTAATTTCCCTGTAAATCGTCAGTGCTTGTTGCCAAGACTGTAACGCTGCTTCAAATTGACTGGTCTGAAACTGCTCAATCCCTTGTTGCAATAATCTATCTGCTTCTACTTTCCGGGGATTATTTTGACCTTGAAGTTGTGATAAAGCTTGCTGACCTAATTTCTCTAGCTGGGGGTCATTGATTGAGTGTGCGATAGTTACACCCTGTTCTAAGAACTCAATAGCGTGAGGTAAATCTCTTAAAACAGCGTAAGCACCTCCCATTAATAGTAACGCTCTGGCTTCTCCCCTTTGATTGCCAATTTCCTTATAAATAGCAAGCGCTTGTTGCCAAGACTGCAATGCTGCTTCAAATTGACTGGTCTTTGCTTGCTCAATTCCTTGTTGCAACAGTCTATCTGCTTCTGCTTCGCGTGCATCAGGCGTTTGCGCCAACACCAGCGGCGTAGAGAATATTACCCTTAAATTAGCAGCAAAAGGTATTGCACCAGCACTCAGCAGCGTAATCAGTACAGTAAAGCCAATTTTTCGGAGATGCACGGTCATTTTCTGGGAAAAGTGCAGCGACATTACTGTTTTACTCCAAGGTGAAACGGCAGGATAAACAAAGATTTTGGCAGTTTTGATCTTTAGACATCTCCACAAATTAAAGGTGCGTTACCTGGAACCCTTGTAGAGACGTTGCATGCAACGTCTCTACATTCTTTTTTAGAGATGCCTAATGTAAGTCGCTAATTCAATCAAGTCACGGATAACTTGTGGACGTTTTTGGAGCGAGGTCATTTTTCCCCCTACAACCCCTGATGCTTGGAAATACGCGATCGCACAGCTTGACGAATCTCCATCCAATCTTGCTCCGTCATCGCCGTAGCATTTCCTGATTCCAAACCCTCTAATAACATCCCTTCCAAACGTTCTGTAGCTTTGCGTTTTTGGTCTTGGCGAATTAACTCACGAAAATACTCGCTAACTGTACTATAACCCCCTTGGGCTACCTGTTCTTCAATATAAGTTCGCATTGAGTCAGGTAGAGAAATATTAATACTTGTCACGGGTATTACTTACCTCATTTAACTCCTTATTTTTATTCTGGTATATTTTGCCCAAATCGAATCTAAGCTACAATGCAGACAGGTCAAGCATTCCACTAGCCCCAGCATGATAGAAACACTGCAAACTTATCTCTACCACCTCGGACAATTTGCCGATACCCTCGTCAAAACTCAGCTAACTCAACTCAGTTGGCTGAGTGTGGGCATCATTTTTGCAGCGGGCTTGCTCACCAGCCTGACACCCTGTATGCTTTCCATGTTACCGATTACGATCGGCTACATCGGCGGCTATGAAGCCAAAAGCCGCCTGCAAGCAGCCGCACAATCCACCTGGTTCTCCTTGGGATTGGCAACCACACTCGCTGGATTGGGAATTGCCGCAGGTTTGCTGGGACAAGTTTACGGTCAAATTGGCATTGGGTTGCCGATCGTCGTTAGCATTATCGCTATCCTGATGGGGTTAAACTTACTAGAAGCCCTGCCTTTACAGTTTCCATCCTTTACCAACACAGAATTTATCTCCAAAGATTTACCAGCAGGAGTCCGTTCCTATCTGCTAGGTTTAACATTCGGCTTAGTTGCTTCTCCTTGCAGCACCCCCGTTCTAGCAACATTGTTGGGATTTGTTGCGACAAAGAAAGACGTGATTTTAGGCGCTGTTTTGCTGCTATCCTATACATTAGGATACGTTGCACCATTAATTGTGGCTGGTACTTTCACCGCCTCTATTAAAAAATTATTGGAATTGCGTCGTTGGTCTGGTTGGATAAATCCAGTTAGCGGCGCATTGTTAGTAGGATTTGGCGTATTTTCGCTGCTGTCTCGGATTCCAGTGAAAATGTGGTAACTACCAATTCGGAATCACTCAAGAAAAAGCGCGATTGAAATAAAAATAAGGAAAAATGACAATTAACAATTACCAATCACCAATTACCAAAGTAAAAAAATTCTTCCAGGGCGAGTTATTGCCGCTACTGGCAAATTTACGATTTGCGATTTTGCTACTGCTAGCGATCGCACTATTCAGCATCAGCGGCACCGTAATCGAACAAGCTCAATCTATCCCATTTTACCAGACAAACTATCCAGAACATCCAGCTTTATTTGGGTTCCTCACCTGGAAAGTTATCTTAATCTTGGGATTAAACGATGTTTATCGAACTTGGTGGTTTTTATCCCTGCTAATTCTGTTTGGCAGCAGCTTAACAGCCTGCACCTTTACCCGTCAATTTCCAGCTTTAAAAGCTGCCCGCAGTTGGAAATTTTACGACCAACCCCGCCAGTTTGAAAAATTAGCTTTAAGTGCAGAAATAGAAATAGGTTCGATAAATTCGTTATTGCCTGCTTTGCAAAAGCGCGGCTATCGCATCTTTCAAGAAGCAAATACTCTCTATGCTCGTAAAGGCATAGTCGGACGCATCGGCCCGATCGTCGTTCATGCCAGTATGCTACTCATTTTGGCAGGGTCGATTTGGGGAGCTATGAGCGGATTTCTAGCTCAAGAAATGGTTCCTAGCGGGCAAACTTTTCAAGTCAAAAATATCATTGAAGCTGGGCCTTTGGCCGAACCGCAATTTCCCAAAGATTGGTCATTAAAGGTAAATCGCTTCTGGATTGATTACACGCCACAAGGCTCAGTTAACCAGTTTTATTCCGATCTATCAGTTTTGGACAAAGAAGGAAAAGAAGTAGATCGTCAGACAATTTACGTCAACAAACCGCTACGCTATCGGGGAGTGACATTTTATCAGACAGATTGGGGCATCGCCGCGATCCGATTCCAGTTTAATAATAGCCCAATTTTGGAGTTGCCTATGGCTCAATTAGATACCGGCGGTAAAGGTAGAATTTGGGGAACTTGGATTCCCACCAAACCGGATTTGAGTGAGGGAGTTTCCCTTTTAACACGGGACTTGCAAGGAACTTTATTAATTTACGATACTGCTGGTAAACTAATATCCACTCTTCGCGAAGGAATGTCCGCCGAAATCAATGGCGTCAGGTTCAAAATTGTGGAAGTTGTTGGCAGTACTGGTTTGCAAATTAAAGCCGATCCGGGTATTCCATTTGTTTACACTGGCTTTGGTTTACTCATGCTAGGCGTGATTATGAGCTATGTCTCTCACTCCCAGATTTGGGCCTTACAAGAAGATGGACTCCTTTATGTAGGCGGTAGAACAAATCGCGCTCAAGTAGCCTTTGAGCGCGAGATTATAGAGATTTTGGATAGACTCAAAACGCCTACAATGAGTGAAGAAGTTGCGATCGCACCCACCTCATTAGCCAGCGAAAGTTGATGGCGGAAGGCGGAAGAGGGATTCCCTCTTCCCTCTTACTTTTGGTGACGCGCCTCAATCACCGTATGTACATTACCGCGAGGAGTAAAATCCCCTTTGACACTTACCTCTAAAGGATCGCAAGCAGCAATAAAATCATCCAAAATTTGATTAACCGATTCTTCGTGAGATATGTAACGATCGCGATAGCTGTTAATATAAAGTTTCAGCGCCTTCAGCTCCACCACCTTTTCATCCGGCACATAGGTAACGTGGATTGTCGCAAAATCAGGATATCCAGAAAACGGACATTTACAAGTAAACTCTGGCAAAGTAATGTTGATATTGTAGCGTCGCCCCACGCGGGGATTGGGGAAAGTGATCAGCTTTCCTTCCTCAATATCCCGTTCCCCATACTTCATCTCTAAAGTTTGCTCCAATACTACCGACTCTGGCGTGGTATTGAATTGAGTTGAGGAGTTAGCCATGATAAGTACCTAAAAAATAAATGGTGGATTGTAATCGTTATCCATTCTGTCACCCGATTCCCAATCTGGGCAATTATCCCCATCCCAACCATAAGGGTGCATTCCACAAACTAACAAATTACCCCCATAAGCTTGACCGTGGAAATGACGACAACCAACACAAGCAGGATGTTGGGTTTGCAAACAAACTTCCGGATCGCTTACTGACCATTCATCCTCGAAAAATGTCTCTTCCAGTTGCGAATTCAGCCCCAGAAATGGCTCGACCACTTGACTAAAAAACCGCTCTACATCTTCTGATATACTGGTCTGCAACTCATGGGCAACTTCTTCAGTAACCACTGCAAACGTTTCCAGCGCTTCAGTAATATCAAGTAAGAACTGCTCCGCGTCATTCGCAACCGTCTCTAGTATTTCAACCAAATTTTTCTGCAATTCTTCCATAGTTTTTTATGTTGGCCTAGCTCTCAAAATAAATTAGAATCTTCTTGAGACAAGCCTTTTAATGTGAACATCTTTATAAACAATTATTAGCCATTGTAGCTTGCCAATCTATGCCAAAAGGCTGATTCTGTAACCATAAGCACCTAGCATAACTTCAAGTGCTGACAACGCATCTGCTGTCACCATACTAATCCTGCTTCAGATGGCGCAGTTCTTCTTGCAGTGCTATAACTTGTTCTCTTAAAGAATCCACATTTTTAGTTTCCCCCCCAGCGGAGTCATCGTCTTCAACGACAATTTCAATGCGACGCGGTTCAGAAGGTTTGGTGTCCGTGGATGAGGTGATAGGTTGCTGCTGCTGGGCTCGGTTTACCATCTCGTCAACCAGACGTCGGGCTTCTTCGGTTGTCATTTCGCCTTTTGCCACCATTTCATCTGTGAGTTTTTGGGCTTGCTCTCGCAGTTCCCCTAGTGTTACGCCCGCCTTCTCTCCCGCAGAGGCAACTACCCCAACTCCCAGGTAAAACGCTTTTTTAACCAGATCTCCTAAACCAGCCATAGCCGCTGCTGCTCTTAAAAAAAGGGTGACCCGGAGTTCACGCCTGCTACAAGCATCCCGTATTGCTGCTACCTTCCGGTTCTGACAAGGTTTGGGCGTTGTGGCCGCGTGAGTCCAGGTCTAAGACTAGGATAGCATGATTCACAGAACTTGTGCAGCCAAAAGTCAAAAGTCCAAAGGGACAAGGGGGACAAGGGGGACAAAGAAACTCTTCTGACCAATGACTAATGACTAATGACCAATGACCAATAGACATCTCCAGAAATTAAAGGTGCTAACCCTTGAACCCTTGTAGAGACGTTGCATGCAACGTCTCTACATTCTATGAAAGGAGATGTCTAATGACCAATGACTAATGACTAATGACTAATGACTAATGACCAATTCGGATTCCTGGTTCTGGGCGGCTGAGCTTGTCGTACCGACCTGAATGAGCTCAACCTTATACCCATCGGGGTCTTGCACAAAAGCAATCACAGTATTACCGTGTTTCATCGGGCCTGGTTCTCGCACTACTTTACCGCCACGAGCCTTGATTTGTTCGCAAGTACCGTAAATATCATCGACTCCGATCGCAATGTGACCGTAAGCATCGCCCAAATCGTACTTATCAACTCCCCAGTTGTAAGTTAATTCCAATACAGTGTGGTCAGACTCGTCCCCATATCCGACAAAAGCCAAAGTAAATTTGCCATCTGGATATTCTTTCTGGCGCAGCAACCTCATACCCAGCACTTCCGTGTAGAACTTAAGGGATTCTTCCAGATTGCCCACTCGTAGCATTGTGTGTAGCAGTCGCATGGCCAACTCCAAATTCACTCGCTCTTCTCCATTCTAGGGGCAGGCTAAAGCTGCGAACTATAACAGTTACGGGAAAAGAAGGATGTCACCAAAACAACGGACAAAATCCGTAGATATCTTTAATCTGTGTCTGAAGTGTATGTGAAACATCTATGCTTAACGATCGGGCTGGCTGGGGTGCGTCTTTCTCAAAAAGCACGTGCAGCCCGTCGTGAACCAGTTGCCATCAGTGCTACTACAAGGTTAAATCACCATGACTGACACACTCGATACTGCGATCGAATTTATTCAAGCGCGAGAAATCCTCGATTCGCGGGGGCGTCCTACAGTTGAGGCGGAAGTCCATCTGGCTAACGGCGTTATGGGACTAGCCCAAGTTCCCAGCGGTGCTTCTACTGGCACGTTTGAAGCCCACGAACTGCGGGATGGGGATAAAAGCCGTTACGGAGGTAAAGGAGTTCTCACCGCTGTAGAAAATATCAAAGAAAAAATTGCTCCCGAATTGTTAGGTTTGGATGCGGTTAATCAAGAACTCTTAGACCGCACCATGATCGATCTGGATGGTTCTGCCAATAAATCCAATCTGGGCGCAAATGCCATTCTGGCGGTTTCCCTTGCAGCAGCCAAAGCTAGTGCAGCCGCACTGACGCTGCCCCTATATCGCTACCTGGGTGGCCCCTTGGCGAACCTATTGCCAGTGCCGTTGATGAACGTGATCAACGGTGGTGCCCATGCCGATAACAATGTGGATTTTCAAGAATTCATGATTGTACCTGTGGGTGCAACCTCTTTTCGGGAAGCGCTACGCTGGGGTGCAGAGGTGTTTGCATCTCTGAGCAATGTGTTGCACGACAAGGGTTTGCTGACTGGGGTGGGCGATGAAGGTGGTTTTGCTCCCAATTTGGAGTCAAATCAAGCGGCTTTAGATTTGCTGGTTGCGGCTATTGAGAAGGCTGGCTATAAACCGGGAGAAGAAGTTGCTTTGGCACTGGATGTGGCAGCTAGCGAGTTCTACAAAGAAGGCCAGTATGTCTATGATGGTGCAGCTCACTCGCCGGGTGAGTTTATAGATTATATGGCGACTTTGGTTGGGCAATACCCAATTGTTTCGATCGAAGATGGACTGCACGAGGAAGACTGGGAGAATTGGACGCTGCTGACGCAGAAGTTAGGTAGTACCGTTCAGCTAGTCGGGGATGACTTGTTTGTCACCAATCCCATCCGTTTGCGAAAAGGCATTGAGACGAAAGCCAGTAACTCCATTTTGATTAAGCTCAATCAAATTGGCTCTTTGACGGAAACTCTCGAAGCGATCGATCTGGCAACCCGCAATGGTTACCGTTCGGTGATCAGTCATCGCTCCGGCGAAACTGAGGATACCACGATCGCGGACTTAGCTGTGGCAACTCGTGCCGGTCAAATCAAAACTGGTTCTCTCTGTCGCAGCGAACGGGTGGCTAAATACAATCGTCTGCTGCGAATTGAAGAAGAATTAGGTGAACAGGCGATTTACGCCGGTGCTGTTGGTTTAGGGCCTAAGTAGAAAAGTCAAAAGTCAAAAGTCAAAAGTCAAAAGTTAAGAAGGGAGTGGGAGAGTGGAAGAGGGGGAGAGGGGGAGAATGACTAATAACTAATGACTAATGACCAATCCCCAATCCCCAGTCCCCAATCCCCAGTTCCCAATCCCTTGTTAACTTTTGACTTTTGACTTTTGACTTTTGTGGCCCCAGTCTCGATCAGGGATAGAAACACATATTGGGCAATCCCAACGTTTCGTCCCAACCCATCATCAAGTTTAAGCACTGTAAAGCTTGACCTGCTTGACCTTTCATTAAGTTGTCAATTGCTGACATTACGATTACCCGATCGGTCCTGGGGTCAACTTCGACGCCGATATAACAGAGATTTGTGCCACAAGCCCATTTGGTTTGGGGATAAATACCACCTGATAATACTTTCACCCACGGAGCGTTGCGATAGAAGGCATTGTAAATGGTAATTAAGTCTTCTCGCACTAGCCCCGGATCTCTTAAAGTGGCATAAACAGTTGCCAAAATTCCCCGCACCATCGGAATTAGGTGGGGAGTGAATTGCACTGTAACTTCGTGTCCGGCTAAATCGCTACAAATTTGTTCGATTTCCGGGGTATGCCTGTGGCGGCCTACGCCATAAGCTCCCAAGGAGTTGTCTGCTTCTGCTAGCAACATATTGGTTTTGGCTTGACGCCCACCGCCAGAAGTGCCGGATTTGGCATCGATAATGGCGGTTTCTGGCAAGATTAAACCCTGTTTGAGCAGCGGTGAAAGCGCTAGCAAACTGGCTGTGGGATAGCAACCGGGACATCCCACTAACTGGGCTCCTGCAATGCGATCGCGATATAGTTCTGGCAAGCCGTAGACGGCGGTAGCTGCTACTTCTTTATCGGTGCGATCGCCGCCGTACCATGATGTATAAGTATCTAGATCGGCAAAGCGATAGTCGGCTGAGAGATCCAAAACTTTGCATCCCTTCTCCAACAGAGTTGGTGCCATCTGATAGGCTAAACCATTGGGGAGAGAAAGAAAAACAACTTGACATCTAGAGGCTATTTTTTCTAAATCGATCGGTTCGATCATCAGGTCAACTACATGACCCAGGTGCGGGTACAGGTCGGAAAAAGGCTTCCCCGCACTGCTCTCACCGCCTAAGTAAACCAGTTCGACTCCTGGATGTTCCATCAGCAGTCTCACCAGTTGGACGCCGCCGTAACCTGACGCGCCTACAATCCCAACGGGCACGCGCCCCATATCACCCATGATGCTTGACCTTTTTACGCTTTTGGTTTACAACAAAACGGTTCAACTTTTGCTGCATTGTAGTACTAAAATCCCACTTTGGAATTTTAGATTTTAGAAGTCAGTGGTCAGTTGTCAGTGGTCAGTTGTCATTCTCCCTTTCTCCCTTTCTCCCACTCTCCCACTCTCCCACTCTCCCACTCCCTTTTTGACTTTTGACTTTTGACTTTTGACTTTCCTAGCCCCTGCCTACGGGAAAAGGCTACAATCAAAAATGAAAAGCTTTAAAAAAGTTTACGATCGCTTATAGCAACCGCCAGGGCGGTTAAGACATTCTTAATTCTTGAAACCCTTGATTCTAAACCCTTCTTCCCCTAGCCCCTAGTCCCTAGCTATAACTGTGGAACCACCGCAAAACATCTCTATACAATCTTTTCAGTTTGATTCAATTGACGCCGCTCTAGCAGATATAAAAGCCGGTCGAGCGGTGGTGGTGGTGGATGACGAAAACCGGGAAAACGAAGGTGACTTGATCTGCGCGGCTCAGTTTGCCACGCCCGACCTGATTAACTTCATGGCTGTGTATGCGCGGGGACTGATTTGTCTGGCGCTGACTGGCGATCGGCTCGACGAACTAGACCTGCCCTTGATGGTCACCAACAACACCGATAGCAACCAAACAGCTTTCACGGTCAGCATCGATGCCTCCCCTCATCTGGGCGTTAGTACCGGCATCTCAGCAGACGATCGCGCCCGCACTATCCAAGTAGCAATTAACCCAGCTACAAAGCCTAACGACTTACGGCGTCCCGGCCACATCTTTCCCCTCCGCGCCAGATCTGGGGGCGTCCTCAAACGGGCAGGTCATACTGAGGCTGGTGTTGACTTGGCTCAATTAGCGGGATTGTACCCATCTGGGGTGATTTGTGAAATACAAAACTCCGATGGCTCGATGGCCCGATTGCCAGAGTTAATTGAGTATGCCAAAACTCATCATCTCAAAATCATCAGTATTGCAGACCTGATCGGTTACCGCCTCCAACACGAACGCTTTGTCTGCCGCGAAACTGTTGCCCAATTACCCAGCCAATTCGGTCAGTTCCAAATTTATGCTTATCGCAATACTCTAGATAATTCCGAACACATCGCCATTGTCAAGGGAGATCCAGCCGAATTCTCAGACCAAGCGGTGATGGTGCGGATGCACTCGGAATGCCTCACGGGTGACGCTTTGGGTTCCCTGCGCTGCGACTGTCGGATGCAGTTACAGGCAGCAATGAAGATGATTGAGAGTGCTGGGTCAGGCGTTGTGGTCTACTTGCGCCAAGAAGGTCGAGGAATTGGTTTGATTAATAAGTTGAAGGCGTACTCTTTACAGGATTTGGGGTTGGATACAGTCGAAGCAAATGAGCGATTGGGTTTTCCTGCTGACTTGCGGAATTATGGTGTGGGGGCTCAAATTCTCAACGATTTGGGTATCAAAAAAATCCGCCTGATTACTAATAATCCTCGCAAAATTGCTGGTTTGAAGGGTTATGGTTTGGAGATGGTCGATCGCGTGCCGTTGCTGATAGAAGCGACTGACTACAATTCTGGCTATCTCGCCACTAAAGCTCAAAAGCTGGGTCATCTGCTGTTGCAGACTTATCTGGTGACTGTGGCGATCGAGTGGAAAGATGAGTCGGCTTCTGTGCAAGAACGCTACGAACGATTGGAGAAATTGCGCTTTTTGGCGGGTTTGTCTCATCTTTTGTTGCAGGAAGAAGCGCGACCTGTAGCGATCGCTCTTTTCGGCAATCCTTCCCTCACCGTTCATTTAGGCTTCGATCAACCCAATTTAGCAGCACCGGGATGGTTCGAGCAACCCAACCATCCTTACGTCCAAGCTATAGCCCAAATTCTGGACAATTTAGCCGCTTGGCCTAATCTAAAACGGCTGGAATTCCTGATTTCGCCAGGGTTTGACCCTATGACTAGCTTGCAGGTACAGCTCGATCGTCAGACTTTCTCTTTGCCCCAGCTGCCTTCATCAGTCTGTAACCGCTTAGAAACCCAAAAAATCTATAGCTTTTCTGCCGATAACCGTTCCTAAAAATGGGTCTAGAGGAATCCGGCCTGCTACTCTTTTCCCCCTCTCAAGAATATCTATAAAAGCCGCAGAGGGGCAGAGGGGCAGAGGGGAAAAAAATGATAGATAATCTTCTGGCGGGAAGGAAGTAATACCAAATCCGGGTTATTTACCCCCTTTATAGTGTGAAGTGTAGGGGTGAAGCATTGCGGCAATAAGTGTATTCCCAAGAGCCAAAGCCTTTCTACCGCAATGCTTCACCCAACTTATGGATAACGGGGGTTTTTATCCCGGATTTGGTATAATGTTTTTTATTACTCCCTTCCCGGTAGAAGACCATGTATAGTAGGAGGGCGAAGCATTGCGGAATAAATCTTTACTTAAAACAGAAACGTTAATTCCGCAATGCTAAGTGCATCCGCACCGCTTCGCGAACGCCCCTACCAAATCTTCTGGCGGGAAGGGAGTAACATTTTTGTAGGGACACGGCATCATAAATAAGTCTGTCATACAAAAAATTTAATTATGCCGTGTCCCTACTATACTTCGCACGGGCATAAATGGGCGAAGCATTCCGTGAATAATTTGTTGGTTGAACCCAAAGATCTTTGACGGAATGCGAAAGCCCCTACAGGGATAAAAAAAGCTCTGTCTGTGACCGTGCTGAGTATAACTACAGCATATTTGACACGAAAGAACCCGCTACCTTGCTTTCCGCGCCAGATCGCAGCCAATTGGCGTTGCCGTTGAGTTTGTGAAGCTTAAGTGAAAACCCAGAGAAGATATTTAAAGATTCTGTAAAGACTGATATGTTAACGTAATTTTAGGTAAAAATAACAGTATATTCACGGATTAGAGCCATTAAAGAAACTGAGGAATTAAGTAATTACCCTCAAGTCATTACCTCAAAGCCACAGGCAAACAAAGGCATTCTCGGTGTAAACAAGAAGCTAGGGTCATCTAAGTAGGTCGGCGGAAATAAATCATTATTGGTAGTTGCGCTTTAGCGGTATAGCGCAACTACGTACCAAATCGAGAAATTTTACGTTTTTTTACGTATCTTGGTTTTTTATTGCCGACTTACTTACTCAAGTTTTATGCTTTCAGACTTTTAGACCTATGAACTTGATTGCTTAAGCAATCCGAGGAATAGCCAAAACTTCATAGATAAACCATTGGTGAATCAGGATTGCAAACTATGAGTATTAAAAATTGCTTGAATCAAGGTGTATATAAGGCTCAGCAAGGAGACTATCAAGGTGCCATTGAAAAATTCGATCGCGTTCTGCGCCTTGAACCGAATCATGCCAAAGCCTACTACAACCGGGGTCTAGCCCGCTATGACTTGGGAGATTACAAAGAAGCGATCGAAGACTTTAACCAAGCTGTGCGCCTCCAACCTGACTATCTGGCAGCTTATAGCAATCGGGGCAATGCCTACCATAACTTAGGAGAATATCATAAAGCGATCGCAGACTTTAGCCAAGCAATACAACTGAATCCAAACTTTGTGATTGCTTACATCAGCCGAGGTCTAGTCCATTTTGACATGAAGGACTTTCCTGAAGCTATAGCAGATTACGATCGCGCTCTGCGGATTGACCCCAACCTAGCTGAAGCTTATAATAATCGCGGTATGGCTCGATTTCAGATGGGCGACTCAAGCGGAGCTATTGACGACTTTAATCAGGCTCTAGAGATTGAGCCAAACTTGGTCGAAGCTTACAACAACCGGGGTCTAGCTCGCTTTGAAGTGGGGAACTCAAGAGGAGCAATTGAAGATTTCAAACTGGCGCTGGCAATGGATTCCAGTGTAGCAGAACTTTACTACAACCGAGCTTTTGCCCGTTGCACGTTGGGAGATGAGAAAGGCGCGGTTGAAGATTACAACCAAACGCTGGGTATCAATCCCAACGATGCGGAAGCTTACAATAATCGAGGGAATGTCTGCGCTTTGATGGGAGATAGTCAAAGTGCGATCGAAAACTATACTCATGCGATCGAGATTAATCCCCATAAAGCTAATGCTTATTATAACCGGGGGCTGACCCACTATGCTGTGGGAAATCATCACAGAGCGATCGCAGATTTCGATCGAGCGATCGAGCTTAATCCCAATTATGCAGCAGCATACAACAATCGGGGACTTGTGCTTCGCGACAAGGGAGACATCCAGCAAGCTTTAGAAGACTTCAATCAGGCGTTGCAGCTAAATCCTAACTTAGCTGAAGCCTATGTAAGCCGGGGTTTGGGACGCTCCGATCTGGGAGATAAACATGGTGCGATCGACGATTTTAACTACGCATTGCAACTCAATCCCAACGATGCCAGAACTTACAATAGCCGGGGATTTGCTCGTTACAGAATGGGCGATAATCAACAAGCAATTGAAGACTTTAACCAAGCTTTGCTACTGAATCCCAATCTAAGTGCAGCTTATCTGAATCGGGGTCTAGCTCGTTTTCATTTGGGCGATCGATTAGGCGGTATTGAAGATATTAACCACGCATTGCATCTCAATCCAACTAATATCTCTGCTAATTCGCCGATGAGTATCAATCCCGTGAGAGAAAATTCAGAAGCCCTCTCAAGTCACACCATAAAAGAGTGGAAGCTTTTTCCTAGTTTACTTGATTAATTAACCCATTAGTTTTATAGTAATATAAATGCCCCAGATGTTGTAGCAGATTAAATCATTTTGGCATTTTGTACAGAGAACCGGGTTTCTTGAACAATACCTTCGCCATTTTTCGATTTGGCGAAGGTATTGGTATAAGGAACCGGGTTTTTTCCCAAATCTTTGCACTGTAACGAAGTCTGTCGCAAAAACCCGGTTTCTGGCCACTTTTACAGTAACAATGGCTCAATTTTGGCTTGCACTTCCTCAATCACATCTTCAGATACAGACTCAACGAATCGAACACCGCGAGCTTTCCAGTCTAAACACTTGATTTGATCGGCAAGAATTACTCCTTCAACTTTCAATGTAGTTGGTAGAGAGACTTCAAAAGGATACCCTTTTTGTTGTTTTGTAATCGGCATAAATAAAGCTAAGGAGCTTTTCTCATTGTAAGCACGAGGCGATAGCACAAAAGCAGGTCTAAGTCCTTTTTGTTCGTGTCCCTTAGTTGGGTCAAAGTCTAAATAAACGATATCGCCTCGACTCGGAATGTAGGGATTTGATTGTGTCACCAAACTTCATTCCCCACAGCAACTCCACTATCAATCTCATTATGAAGATTTTCTGGAGTAATCGCTTCTATCAATTCCTCTAGGGAATATCGCCGACGAGTTATCGGCTCGATTGTTAGCTTACCATCTATCAATACAAACTGCACTTGGGAACCCTCAGCTAAGTTAATCTCTTTAGCTAAATGCTGTGGAATCCGAACAGCAAGACTGTTTCCCCACTTGGCGATCGTCCCAACCATAGCCTAATCCTCTAGCTAGTGATATTACTCTGAGGAATTCACCTTTTTTCAGGATGTATATACAGAGTGTCTACAGTATAGCAACTAATACCAAAGAAACCGGGTTTTTAAGATTTTTGCCGACAGTAACGAAGTCTGTCGCAAAAACCCGGTTTCAGGCCAAAGCTAATGGCTATGATGTACCTTGGGGTAGAGTGGATTGGACGGATCACGATCGCCCCTCCGATCATCCCAACCCCCATATCCACGAATTCCGCTACAATTGGGAACAGAAAAGATGGGAATCAGGATTGCAAAAATTTTGGTGGTATCCCAGAAATATTGATTAACTAAAGGAGAAATTATGGATGCCTGTTTTGAAATATTGCTTTCGACAAGACAGACTCTTGAGTATTTAGAATGTGATCGGGAAACTTTTACTTGGGGTGGTGTAGAATATCCTCAAGGTGAAAAATATTACCTTTGTGGAAAATATATAAAATTAGTAGAACGGGAAATTTTGCCCCATATAATCAAGCGCTTACCCCCCGCTTATGGAACTATGCAATGGCTGAATTTTTCGGTGCAATGGAAAGGATTAGACTTGTTAGAATTAGAGGTAAATGGTTCAGAGATAGATTGGGAAGGCAAAAGTTTTGATGAGTTTCTCAAGGTGATTCTGACTGAGCAACCTCAATGGGTGGTGATATTTGAATGGCACTGCGATCGCATAGATAGTCTATATCAACAGAATGTGCATGACTGCATTTCTCGGATTAAAAATAACTTGAAATGGGATAATAATAGAGAGGGATTTCTCGTACTATCTTTACCAGAAAATGAGGTTGGCTCATCTGCGATGGCTAGCGAACTTCCTTGCCCGGACTTCATGCTAGAATGTAATTACCAGTCCTAAGAAAATATCGAGTGAAATAAACGATGAATTTAGAGCAAGCTGTTTTACATAAGTTGCGGGCATTGCCCCCAGAGAGACAGCAAGAAGTTTTAGATTTTGCTGAATTTCTTCAACAAAAAAATATGCCTAAACGACCGCTAAAGAGTGTCAAAGGGTTGTGTGCTGACTTAAAAGTAGATATTACGGAAGAAGACATCGCCCAAGCCCGACAAGAAATGTGGGGCAATTTTCCGAGAGAGGATATTTAATGACAGCCGTTATCGCCGACACTCATACAATTATCTGGTATTTGCGGGAGACTGCTCGATTATCGCCAGCAGCAATGATGGCTTTAGATGCAGCATCAGCAGGAGGCTATCCGATTTATGTGTCCGCGATTTCTGTGGTAGAAGTAGGCTATCTAGTGGAAAGGTATCGATTGCCTGAAGAGGCATTTGGGCAGTTAATTAATGCTTTATCTGATTCGGGGACTGGGTTATAAATAGCGCCTCTGGATTTAATAACCGCACAAATTCTGCGTCAGATTCCCCGCGATGTAGTGCCAGATATGCCAGACAGAATTATTGCCGCTACTGCTTTATCTTTGAGTCTTCCCTTAGTCACCCGCGATGGGAAAATTCAAGCTTAAACTACTATTCAGACAATTTGGTGAATATGATAAAATAAATATCGGTGTTACTACCTACCCC
>NZ_JAIQZM010000034.1 GCF_023333595.1 Argonema galeatum A003/A1 | reverse complement strand
ATTGTAGAGACGTTTCATGAAACGTCTCTACAGCCTATAGACATAAAGGGGGTAATCGTTGCGGATTTGGTATTATTCCCTAAAACCTAGATTTTCTGCCGGAATGCTAATGAACTTGGCACGATCGAGCGAACGCCCTACAAACTTAAGACAAGGTTATCTCGATGGACGACTGTTTCGGCACCGACATAACCTAAAATCGCGGGTATTTCGGCTGATTGACGGCCTATAATCTTCTTTAGCTCAGTGCTGCTATAGTTCACGATTCCCCTGGCGATTTCGCGACCTGTGGCGTCGCATAACTCTACGGCATCTGAGGCATGGAAGTCGCCTTTGACTTCAGCAATCCCAGCCGCTAGGAGGGATTTCCCTGCCTGAGCGATCGCAGCTACAGCCCCCATGTCCAGGTAAAGCTTGCCAACGGGAATCAAACCGTGGGCAATCCAACGTTTGCGGGCATTGCTAGGCTGGGGTTGAGCTTCAAAGTGGGTGCCTATTGCTTCTCCTTGCAAGATTTTTTCGATGTTGCGGGGAGACTTGCCTTCGGTAATCACGGTTCGCACGCCAGCAGCGGTGGCAATCCGAGCTGCGGCGATTTTGGTAACCATGCCGCCAGTACCCCAAAGAGAGCCGCTAGAGCCTGTTTGTACCTGTAATTCTGCCAGTTGGTCAATTTGCTTGACAAGATTAATCGGTTGTGCATCGGGATTGCTGCGGGGATCGGCAGAGTAAAGGCGATCGACATCTGTTAATAAAAACAGCCAATCTGCCTCCAACAAGCTGGCGACTCTGGCAGAGAGGGTATCGTTATCGCCAAACTTCAACTCTTCGACTGCCACCGTGTCATTTTCGTTCACCACTGGTATAACCTCCAGCCGCAGCAGTTCTTGAAAAGTATTGTAAGCGTTGAGATAGCGACTGCGCTGCATCAAATCGCTGCGGGTCAGCAATACCTGCGCGATCGGCTGTTGCAGGGACGTAAACAAATCGTCGTAAATCCGCATCAGGCGTCCCTGTCCCACAGCTGCCACAGCCTGCTTTAAGGCCATGCTGCGAGGTCGTTCCCGCAGTCCCAGGCGAGCGCAGCCAACGCCCACCGCTCCCGATGACACCAGAACTACGCGGTGTCCCAAGGTGCGGAGATAGCTGAGGGTTTCAATTAGAGATGCGATCGTGGAAAGGGCAAGGTTACCCGTAGATGGATCGGTCAGGCTGGAAGTGCCAATTTTGACGACAATAGTTTTAGACATAGCAATTTTAGATTTTAGATTGTCCTTCGTCATTTGTCCTTGTTCTAATGACCAATAAAAATGACAATCCAAAATTTTAAAGCGCCAAACCTTCTCAAGCGGAAGGCTGCTTAGGAATTTCAGATTTAAGATTTCAGATTGCAAATTAAAAATTTACAATCTGAAATTTTTTCCGGACCTCCGGCTCCCCTGCGACAACAGTGCAAATAAATGCGTTACAGCTTATACCAAATCCGGGTTAGCTACCCCCTTTTTCTGCCTCAATATTGTTCCTTTTCCCCCATTCCCCCACTCCCCCGCTCCCTCCAAGAATAACGGGGGTAATCGAAGCGGATTTGGTATTAGATGGGCTTAGAAGTAGCTTGGCGTCGGGCCGATCGTTGTTTGCGAATTGCTACAACTGCTGCTTCGTGTTCTGCCAGCGTGCGGCTGAAGACGTGAGTGCCATCGTAGCGAGCCACAAAAAAGATATATTCAGTGTTTTCAGGATCGAGAGTTGCTTTTAAGCTAGCCAAGCCGGGACTGGCAATGGGGGTGGGCGGCAGACCTCGATTCAGATAGGTGTTATAGGGAGACGGCATCCTGACTTGGTTCAAAGTTAGAGGTTGATCTGGCGTCTGCTGAATATTCAATCCGTATTCAACCGTTGGGTCAGATTCAAGTTTCATTCCCAGCCGCAAGCGCCGGACAAATACGCCTGCAATTCGGGGACGTTCCACTGGAACCACCGCTTCTTTTTCCACAATACTGGCTAAAGTGACCCATTGAACCAGGCCGATCTGGCTTTTTTGCGGATCGGTTTGATATACGGGGAGAGCTAGTTCCTCAAACCGTTTCAGCATCGGTTTAATGACGCTCTCAGGAGTAACAGCACCAGCGGCTATCAGGTAGGTGTCTGGGTACAAAAACCCTTCCAGGTGAGGTATGCCGCTGGGTAGCCAGGGAAATTGGTCGCGGGGAATTTGGCTTGTGGCTGCCAGAAAATCTTGAGCTTTGAAAAAGCCTTGAGCTTCAAAGTAGGCTGCCATTTGCTTGAGCGACCACCCTTCGGGAATGGTGAAGCTACGCTGCACTTCATTGCCTTTGGTAATTTCCGCTGCTATTTCTGGCAGGGACTGAGTGGGCGATAACTGGAAGGTGCCTGCCTTGAACCCCGCTTTGTCTTGCAGCGTCAACCAACGCGCCCACAGATTCCAAGCTTCAGCAGAACGAATTAAACCAGCTGACTCCAAATCCCGACCAATTTGGGAAGCCGAAGTTCCTGGCGGAATTCGGATTTGTACCGTTTTTTCAGCATCGGGCGATGCTGTGGTGGCTGCTGATGCTAGAGGCGGGGCAGAAGCCCAACTCCACCAAGACCAGCCTTGCCAAGCACACAGTCCCAGGGTTACCGGGAATAGGCCAAGATAAAACAACCACTTGGAGAGGCGTTGCATAGCTTTAACTTATTCGAGTTCATCGAACAATTGTTCTTCAAGCAAAGGCTGTACCCTTTGAAATTCTTCTGGGGAAAGTAACTCCGGTTGACCCTCTTGGTTAAGACGTCCAAAGAAAAGTAGTGGAGCGAGGGGCGTGTAAATAGCGTATTCCTGTTCCTCGTGGTAAAAACTAGCCAGGAACTGTAACTCTTCAGGCTCTTGCTGAGCGATCTCATCCTCGAATTCCAGAGTGAGTATTTCATCCTCGTCTACTTCTGGCAGTTCACCGGCAACCGTTAAGGAGAATGCGGTGCGCTTGAGTATGAGGTCTTGCTCTGCTAGAACAGCTTGGGCAACCGGAAAGATTTTGTCAACGGTCTCGTCATCTTCAACGCCTGTTGCCGCCTGCTCGTCATCAGAGTCTTCATTCCATGCAAAAATCTCGACTGGTGAGTCAACTGGTAGCAAGAGAACATATTCTTCATCTTCGACTTCCAGCGATCGCTCGATGTAACAAGCTAGTTCGAGTCCCGCTTCATCTTTGAGGATGACGGGTTTACTCTGAGAATCTTCATTTTCTTTCTTTTTAGACATATTGCAAGGCTCCAACCAAGGGGAGTGCTATTACCGTATGCGACGCTCGTCCAACCATTGTTGCAAAATTATGGCCGCAGCAATCCGATCAACCGAACTTTTATGCCGGGATGGCGATTTGTTGGCGTCTTTTAGCAGTCCCTCGGCTTCAAAGGAAGTCAGTCGTTCATCAACATACTCCACGGGCAGCTGCAAGGCTTTGCTAACCCGCTGGGCAAATTTCTGGACTTGTCGGGCTTGAGGGCCTAAAGTTCCGTTCATGGAGTAGGGTAGACCAACGACGAGGAGTTCAACTTGTCGATCGGCGACAAGTTGACTCAGCTGCTCCATGTCCCGATCGAATGATTTGCGCTCGATGGTGGTTAGACCTGTGGCAATCAGACCAGTGCGATCGCATCCGGCTACCCCAACGCGCTTGCGACCGACATCCAACCCCAGTGCTGAAATAAGAGCGGGGGAGCGGGGAAGTGGAGGAGGGGGAGAAGGACACTCTGGACTTTCTGGCATTTTTATGTTGACTACTTAGATCCAGATGCTAGCAAGAAGGTTTTTCCTGCTGAGTCTCGGCACCATCTTGCTGGGATGAGCTGCCAGAGGAACCGTGGCGCGATACTTTGAAAGCGACGCCGGAAGCTGTTTCCGGGGACGATTCTGATTTTGACCCTGGTTGTCCTGAGACATTGGGTGCTAAATCGGTTCTCGCCGACTCCGGTGTTGCTAGCTGTCGCGATCGCAACCAAGACATCCGTCCCGGTACTGGTTGACGAGAACGCTGCAAACCTTGAAGTACTTCAGACAATGGCAGACCTTCTAAGGATACCAGCTTAGATTCCCGCAATTTATGCCAAACCGAACGAGACATTAGCAGGGTATGTTCCACCCGCTCAGCACCCAGTTGCTCCAAATACTCTTCTCGTTCTGGTTGGTAGTCCGCAGAGGCTAATTGTAAGGATTGTGGCGGGAAATCTTGGGCAATGCGGGCCATTTGGGACAGCAATTCGGGATAAAGCCAGGTGTAGGCTGGATGAACCGTCAACTGGGCTTTGTGGGGCACTAAACCGTTGCGACTCAGTTGCATTTGAAAATAGCCGATCGCTGCTTTGCGCTGGGTTTCAAACACATAACCGCTTACTACTTCGGTCTGGTTGAACCACTGTTTTATCCCTTCTATTAAAGCAGCGAAGAAGCTGGTTTTGAAGTCTTGGATGTGGCGATCGAATACTTGGCGCACTAAGGGGGGCATAGCTGCTGTATCTAGTTGATATAGCAGTTGGGCGTCGGCATTACTTACTGGGAGCAGGTTGGGTAAATCTGGTTCTCGCTCTTGCAGTTCTTTGATTATCTCCGGTGCGATCGCCCAATAAGTCATTTGGGCCAAAGGCTGAAACCCATTTTGCCGATACAAAGCCAGCGTCGTTTTGTTGTGGATATTGACTTCTAGCAACCAAGTGCGTGCTTCCCAGATTGTCTCGAAGCAATAGCGCAAAAGTTGAGAGCCTATTCCTTGGCTACCTGCTTCTGAGTCAACCACCACCTTTTCGACTCGCCAGGTGCTGCGCGTGCGATTAAACGGGGATATCTGAATCATCCCCCTAACTTCCCGGTCTTGCTGGGCCACATAGGCGCAAAACTTGTAGCGGAACGGGTTAGGGAAGAAGCTCAAAAACTTCATCAACCAGTACCAGTTACGAACCTGCTTAAGCTGCTTCTTTGTGTCAGCGGAGCAGCTGTGGTCTTCAGCCTCACACGCCTCCACAAACATCTCGTCAAGCGCTTCCAGATCCCGGTATTGCACCGGGCGGACGATCGTTTTTGGCTCTTGGGAGGGGAATACAGTCATTTTAAAATAGGACTGGCAGGTTTCCAGTTTCAGTTTAGCATCCGGCCTGTAAGGACGGTATTATTTATATACAATTAAAAACTGGTTTTGACGACGCTTTGGAGAACTTGTGCGGTATCATTCAATTGCTCCAGCGCCTGGTTAGTATCTTGCAAGGATGCCACAGTTTGCTGGGAAGCTTTACTTAATTGAGATATGGCTTGACTGATTTGTTGCGCTCCTTCAAATTGTGCTTGGACGCTGTGGCTGACTTGTTCAAATTGCGGTGTCAAACTCTGCACTTGCTCAATTACCTGGGCAATTTGCTCGCTAATGTCACTAACCACTTCTACGTGATGTTTTACTTGGTGGCTGAAACTATCCATTTCCATGACGCCCTGAGCAACTGAAGATTGCATTTCTACCACCATTTGCTCAATTTCTTGAGAAGCATTACCGGCGTTATCTGCCAATCGTCGCACTTCTCTAGCAACTATGACAAAACCCGCCCCATACTCTCCAGCTTTTTCCGCTTCAATGGCGGCGTTAAGCGAGATTAAATTAGTTTGATCTGCTACTTTGGCGATCTGGCTAACAACGTTACCGATGTTATTGGCTTTTTCATTGATCATTTTTAACCAAGCAGAAATTCTGTTGGTCGCCGTTGCCAGTTGACTCATCATTGCCGCCATTTGGGTGAGAGTCTGTTGACTGCTACTGGTGGCGGTGGCGGTGGCGGTAGCTTGTTGGGCTACATTGTCCATTGTTTTGACTAATTGCCCGGAAGTGTTGGCGATCGCATCGGCTGTATCATTCACTTGATTAGTGAAACTGGCTTGTTCGAGGGCTGTGGTTTGTAGCTGTTTGCCAGCATCAGCGATTTTGCTGGTGGAGGCGGTGACTTGAAGGCTGACTTGATTGGCTTGTGCGATGACGGAATTGAGTTTATCGAAGGAGTCTTTCAGTTGCCCTGACATATTGTTGAAGGAGTTTGCCAGTTTTGAGAGTTCAATAATCTGGCTAGATGCAACGCGCTGGTTGAAATTCCCCTCTGCCATCTCATGTGACGCTTTGGCAATCAGGTTTATGGGACGAGTAATCCAGGAAGCCGTAAGAATGCCTACAGCAATCGCCACTACCAACGCCAGCAAACACAGCAGCATTGTGATGCGAGTATTGTTGTTGATTTCTCCCATGAAATCCGATTCAGGAATGACTACCACAATTAGCCAATTGAGACCCAATTCATCCTGCCACGGAAGAACTTGAACGAATTGGGGTTTGTTATTGAGGTTGAATTTAATCTGCTGAGTGTCTCTAATTTGGCGGAAGTTACCAAAACGGTCTATTAAATGTTGACCAGTTGCTCGAATTAAAGGATCTTGAAGTTCAACTACATTCAGGCGTTCGGGTTTACCTGCTTTTATCTGGTAAGATTTTTCGCTGGTGGAGGTAGCCACAACCAACCCATCCCGCTCCAAGATGAAAATTTTACCCGAAGGACTCACCTTCAAATTTTGCAGGAAGGTGTTTAAGCGTGGGAGAAACAACTCAGTTCCGATCACACCCACCAGGTTGCCGCTTTTGTCATATACTGGATGGCTACAGCTAATTGTCACAACATCTGGTTTATCGGCCCAGTAGTCGATCTTAGCCCAGACTGGTTTACCCGCTTTAACTGGCTCGGTAAATCCACTATCGTCTACGTATTCAAAGGCTTCCTCCTCGGTAACACGGGTAGGATTTCCCTGACTATCGAGATCATATCGCTTGGATCGACCCTTGTAAGAAGATTGCATCATTGCTGTGTACAATCTGCCATCTGCTTCGCGACCGACGCCGACATACTCACTACCTTGGGGACGACCAAAGCCTATGTAATTCAAATTCTTGAACGTTTTCATTTGGCTGTAAAACTGACGCCAGGTGCGCTCATAGTCTAGCAAGTTCAGATTTCCTGTTTTATAGTCATCCACATTGATTTGGTTGATTTGAGCAGGAGTGGCTAATAAGGTGTCAAGGTGCTGATTGATGCGAGAGCTAGTTTCCTGTTGCAACCGCACCACTAAATCGTTGACGGCTTTTTGCCCGTTGTGGAATGAGAGATAGCCCACCAAGCCAACAGCAGTGACGATTTGTAGTACAAAGGGTACCACCAAGGCGGTGCGGAGGCGGAATTTGAGGGATGTAGGGGTGCTAGATTCTGGTGACGAAATCATTGGTAGTACGTTTGAATACGGAGCTTTCTTACTTAGGATAAGTAAAAATTATTTAATTCGGTTATGCTTACTATATAAGCTTTGCCTTGGGCAATAAAATCAATAAATTCATCATATATTTTCTGTGTTTTTACTAAAGTAGTCATTGTCACCTCCCCAGGAATGATGATCGGCGGTTATCTCAGATCTTACACCAATGCACTGGGCGGGCGGACGTCCCGCCTTGCTCCTTTGCGCCTGCCCCCTGACCCCTACTCCTCACAAGAGAGCTTTTTCTTGTGGCACGGGCGAGACGCCTATCCCACTTCTTTAAGATTTGAGTTTTTCTATTATAGAACAATCTGCCAATTTTACCCAAGCGCAATGGCTGTAGGGGTAATTCATGAATTACCCCTACAGCCATTGCGCTTGAAATCAAATATTGCGTAAGTCCTGAAAAGTGATATGTTTAGATAAAATTGCGCGATCGCACCTGAAGGGGCGACAACTATAGCTCAAAGGTAGACAGGATAAGCTTGTCGGCGCGGCGACCTCGTTGATAATAAGGTCGTTTATGAGGGCTTAAAGACATCAATTGAGCAGTTTGTTCGGCCAACAACGTCAGAGATTCTACCCCGGCATAGCCGTGGATACCAATATAAAAGCTGCTATGGCGGCGGTGTGTCCTACGTTTTTCTTTCACCCGACCAACATATTTAACTTCTGCCAAATAAGCTAAAAAATCAGATGCAACGCGCAATCGTTCGGGGGATAATCGATCGACGTATTGTTTGACCTGTTGGCGAATCTCTTCAGTAGTGTTCATAGATAATTGCAGTGCGATCGCGCAGCGTACTTAACGACAATATTACTTCCCCAGCGAATCTAACTGAAATTTGATTGAAATTATTAGTCATCGATTCTATTCCATAATTCAGAAATAGGTCGCGTTTGCCCTGCTTTTACTTCTTGTAAAGCACGTTTTAAACTCGCTTTAATTTCTCCCACAGGAGTATCATCAAGATCGTACTCATTGTCATTATTTACTAAAACAATTACTTTGACGCGACTAGGTGCAGGAATATTGAGATGGCTATCTAAAATCAATTGGCCTTTTTCATCAATTGTTCCCATTACTTCAAAGGCTTGCATAATTGACTCTCCTCAAACATGGACTAACACAATTATAACATAAAACTGCTTTTGTAGCGAGGCAATATCAGTTACATATTGTAACCTGTAATTTCTCTTTGTGTAAGTGAGTGCGATCGCTTATTTCAAATTACAATCAGACAAAAATTACCCGCTCATAAAAAGCTGGAGCAATAAACTTTTCCTTATCCTCTAAAGCCACATAACCACGATCGATCGCGAATTGCATCACTTCCAACAAAAACCTTCTTAACTCTCCTAAAACTTGCTCTTTATCCAACTCATAATCATCATAATTACGATCATAACCAAACTTCCTTAATTGACAATTAACTCGCTCACCTATAGGCGTTAAAATTACCGTAAGATGATAACTTTCGGCAAAATCTATACGGATGCTTTTACCCTGTTCTAATTCCCCAATTTGTTCGGGAAAGCGATCTTCTAATAACATACAAATATCGGGATCAAAAAACACAGTAAACTGGAGATCGCCAATTTCCACACTTACCTGGCGATCGCACTCATAACAAAAACGACGTAACCCTAATTCAAAATCAGATAATTCTTCTAAAGGATCGTCAGGAGGTAACGCATTTGGGATTATCCCATTGAGGCTCTTTACCACTCCCTCGCCAAAAACATCCACTCCCTACCTCAACCGTTGAATCAATAATATCGGCTTCAACAATGTCGATAGTTTCTAACTCATCTGATGTCAATAAATTCTCCTATTTACGATATTTGATAGCATAATTATAACACAAAGAAGAATTTAGGGTGCGTCATAATACCCACAAAACCGTTATCCAATAACAATCTCACCCGATAAATAACGATAGACTAACGATTATATCTAGGAAATCCATTAGGAGAACACTTGATGTTGTCAGCTTACCGTCAACAGGTTGAAGAACGAGCAAAATTGGGAATCCCGCCACTACCCCTAAATGCACAGCAGACTTCGGAATTGTGCGAACTGCTGAAAAATCCTCCGGCGGGTGAAGCGGAAACCCTATTGGATTTGTTAACTAACCGCATCCCCCCTGGGGTAGATCAAGCGGCTTACGTGAAAGCTGGGTTTCTCACTGGTGTTGCGAAGGGGGAGATTACTTGTCCTTTGATTACTCGCCAAGCGGCGGTTTACCTGCTGGGTACAATGCTGGGTGGGTACAATGTGCAATCTTTGGTGGAGTTGCTTAAATCTCATGACAGCATGATCGCAGCAGCGGCTGCAACTGCCTTAAGTAAGACATTGTTGGTGTTTGATGCTTTCAACGATGTCCTGAAGTTGTCTGAAGTCAATCCTTATGCTAAGCAGGTGGTTGATGCTTGGTCAAATGCTGCTTGGTTTATCGGGCGTCCCAAATTGGCGGAAAGCATTACGGTGACGGTGTTTAAGGTTCCTGGCGAGACGAATACGGATGATTTGTCGCCTGCACCTCTTGCTACCACTCGCCCGGATATTCCGTTGCACGCTACTGTCATGTTGGAATCTCGGATGCCGGGGGCGCTGGAAACTATTGCACAATTGAAGCTGAAAGGGCATCCTGTAGCTTATGTGGGGGATGTTGTGGGGACTGGTTCATCCCGGAAATCGGCGATTAACTCGGTGTTGTGGCATATTGGGAACGATATTCCTCATATTCCCAATAAGCGAAATGGGGGATATATTTTAGGAAGTGCGATCGCACCCATCTTTTTTAACACCGCTGAAGATTCCGGCGCATTGCCGATCGAATGCGATGTCAGTAAGATGGAAACCGGAATGGTAATTACCATCTTTCCTTACAAAGGTGAAATTGTCAACGAAGCTGGCGAAATCATTTCCAATTTTACCCTCAAACCAGATACAATTCTCGATGAAGTAAGAGCAGGCGGACGCATTCCTCTACTAATCGGACGAACTCTTACTGATAAAACTCGCGCCGCTTTGGGATTAGAACCGAGTACCGTTTTCACCCGTCCAAAACAACCCGCAGATACAGGTAAAGGCTACACTTTAGCTCAGAAAATGGTCGGCAAAGCTTGCGGATTACCCGGTGTTCGTCCCGGTACATCTTGCGAACCAATTATGACAACTGTTGGTTCCCAGGATACCACAGGCCCGATGACTAGAGATGAGTTAAAAGAACTCGCTTGTTTGGGATTCAGCGCAGATTTAGTGATGCAAAGTTTCTGTCACACAGCAGCTTATCCCAAACCAGTTGACGTGAAAACTCATCACGAATTACCAGATTTTATGGCAGAACGGGGCGGTGTTGCATTGCGTCCGGGAGATGGAATTATTCACTCTTGGTTAAACCGAATGTTGTTACCAGATACGGTAGGAACTGGTGGCGATTCTCACACTCGTTTCCCATTAGGAATTTCCTTCCCCGCCGGTTCCGGTTTGGTAGCATTTGCAGCTGCTTTGGGAGTGATGCCTTTAGATATGCCGGAATCAGTTTTAGTGCGATTCAAAGGTGAATTGCAACCCGGTGTTACCCTGCGAGATATCGTCAATGCAATTCCTTACGTAGCAATCCAAAAAGGATTGCTAACTGTGGAGAAGAAGAATAAGAAAAATGTCTTCTCCGGGCGAATTATGGAGATTGAAGGTTTGCCCGATTTGAAAGTCGAACAAGCTTTTGAATTGACAGATGCTAGCGCCGAACGTTCTTGTGCTGGGTGTACGATTAAGTTGAGTGTAGAAACCGTTTCCGAGTATATTCGTTCCAACATTGCCCTATTGACAAATATGGTAGCGCGTGGTTATGAAGATGCGCGTACTATCATGCGTCGCGTGGCAAAAATGGAGGAATGGTTGGCAAATCCAGTGTTAATGGAAGCTGACGCTGATGCAGAATATGCGGAAATAATTGACATCGATCTTAACGAGATCGAAGAACCAATTGTTGCTGCACCAAATGACCCGGATAATATTAAGTTATTGTCCGAAGTTGCTAACGACCCGGTGCAGGAAGTATTCGTTGGTTCTTGCATGACAAATATCGGTCATTATCGCGCCACTGCAAAGGTGTTGGAAGGCGAAGGTGCAGTGAAAACTCGGTTGTGGATTTGTCCGCCAACTCGGATGGATGAACAGCAATTGAAAGAGGAAGGTTACTACAGCATTTTTGGTGCTGCTGGTGCGAGAACAGAAATGCCAGGTTGCAGTCTGTGCATGGGTAATCAAGCGCGAGTTGCTGATGCTACAACCGTGTTTTCAACTTCTACCCGCAATTTCAATAATCGCATGGGTAAAGATGCGCGAGTTTATCTAGGTTCTGCGGAATTAGCAGCAGTTTGTGCGCTGTTAGGACGGATTCCTACTGTGCAGGAATATCTGGATATTGTGGCGAAGAAAATTCATCCTTTGGCTGATGATTTGTATCGGTATTTGAATTTCGATGAGATTGCTGGTTTTGAGGATGAAGGAAGGGTAATTGCGTTGGAAGATATGCCTAAGATTGAGGATATTTTGGGTATTCCGGCGGGTGTGTTGAAGTAGAATGATGGTAGGGTGGGCTAAAAGCCCACCTTATCGATCCATTAATGATTGTTAAAGAGGTAATTATGTCTGAACAGAATTTAATTAATAAACATCCCCTAAGCGAACCGATCGCAGATTTATTGCGAGAGATTCAACAAACACCAGAAGAATACTGGCCGAATTTACTTCAGATGATTCGACTGTTTCGGGAAACTGTGACAATGAAGCCTACATCATCAGATGCTTGGAAAAAAGCTATTGATGAAATTAACAATCCCGATCCAGAAAAACAAGTGGCGCGGCAAAAAGCTTTAAGCGAACTACTCAGGAAATGGGAAGAAGAAGGAGATGAACAGGAACAAACAGAAACTGCCGAAATTCTCCGCAAGGCATTAGAAGAAAATCCCATATCCATCTAAAACCTCCACATTAGGTTAAATAGGTTATAATATTAGAGTCGTCTTTTATAGCTCGCTCTACACTTCTTAGTTAAGACTTTGATTCTCATGCCAGCAAAAGATACTTACCATGATGCAGTTAAAAATGCTTTAATTAAGGATGGCTGGACGATTACAGCCGACCCTTATTTTATCATATACAAAAAATTAAAACTCGTTGCCGATCTTGGGGCTGAACGTCCATTTTCAGCAGAAAGAGAGGGAGAAAAAATTGTTGTTGAGGTCAAGAGTTTTCTTAGTCCATCCTTTATTTATGATTTAGAGCAAGCTCTTGGTCAGTATATTCTCTATCGCAACTTTATCAAAAGAACTGCACCTGAGAGGCAACTTTATTTAGCAATGAGTCAGCGTGTTTATAACGTTAATTTTGATGAAACGATCCAAATTGTTGTTGAGGAAAATCAGCTAAAACTAATTCTTGTAGATACAGATAAGGAGGTCATCACAAAATGGATAAATTAAGCCATTATCGGTCACTGATTCAGAAAATTATGACAGAGTACGATCGACTTTGTTCTCAAGTTGCAACTCCCGATATTGAAATGCTTTTAGCGTTTGACGAACCAAGAGATCAATATATCTGGTTTCAAGTCGGGTGGACTCCAGAGGAAAGAATTAAAGGGATTTCAGTTCATATTCGGATTAAAAATGAGAAGATTTACATTGAGGAAGATTGGACTGAGGAAGGAATGGCAAATGAGTTGTTAAGGTTAGGCGTTCCTAAAGAGGATATTGTATTAGCTTTTCAACCTCCAGAGGTGAGAAAGTTTACTGATTTTGCCTTAATATAAATTAAGTAGAAAGAAGGAGATTAGCTATGAGCCAAGGATCGATCGCAACTCCAAATAGTCTGTACGATCGAGATTTTTATCTGTGGATACAAGCCACTGCTCAACAGTTAAAAGAAGGTAAATTTAATGAGATAGATACTCCTAATTTAATTGAAGAAATTGAAAATATGGGCAAAAGTGAAAAACGCGAAATGAAAAGTCGTTTAATCGTGCTTTTAATGCACTTGCTAAAATGGCAATATCAGCCGGAAAAACGGAGCGAAAGTTGGCGTAGCACTATCAGCGAACAGCGTATTTGTATTGAAGGATTACTAGAAGATAGTCCCAGTTTGCAACCTTTAATTTCCGAAGTCTTTGATGATTGTTATCAAAAAGCTCGTCTGAAAGCATCGGAGGAGACAGGGATTAAATTAAACTTTTTCCCTAAAGAGTCACCTTTTAGCTTAGAAGAAACTTTGAAAGCTAGTTTGTTAAATGACTAAACTCAGATGAACAAATACCTACCTTAGCTTGCTAAATATAGCAAATGCGATCGAATCGCTGGTTTTGAGGATAAAGGTAGGGAGTTTTTGCCCACCTTACATTTTTAATCTGTAGGTGAAAAGATGGAATTCTACACGGTGGTATTGAGACAAAGTTCTGGTTATTGGGTAGCTTTGTGCTTAGAGAATGGATTAGTAGGGCAGGGAAATACTCAAGAAGAATCTATTAGCAAACTTAAAGAGGCTATAGAATCTTTTCAAAATGTTTATGAAACGGAAGGAACTGTTTATAAGGCTCCAATTTCTATAGAAGAGTTACATGAATTTTTGACGGTTGAGGGTGAGGATATTAGTTCAGATTTTGCCATAGTATAAACATCCACATAGGCACGTAGAATATCGATTGGTTACTAGGGCAAAATATCACTTTCCGAAGGTGAAGGTTGGTTGACCCTTTTAAGGTTGCTCAAATCACTAAAATCTGAGCCTGAATAACACATATAGTTTACTTTTGTACCATTAAAGCTTGTTAATTGTCTCTTCAAAACTTTCTTAATATATTTATCATCTACGTTATTTTTTCTTTCCAAAATAGCAATAATTAGTACAGGTCTTTGGTAATTAGAACTGGTCGTAACAGAGCAATTATCTTGATACTTGCCAAGATTTAGTGTCCACAAATTTTTATTATCTTTGTTAGGAATTATAGTGTATATTTCTCGGTATAAATTTACTGCTCTATCATTAGCCCTTTTCTTTTCCGTGTTAATATCATTACCCTGAACCTCAAAAGAAGCTGTCCCAACCGCAATAATATCTGTTGCATTCTTAAAAGGTAATTGCGCCCAGTCTGCTTTTTTCATTTCATCTATTAAACTTTTCAAAGGGATGACATTAGCCTCATTTTGTATTTCGCTTACCTCAGATGTGCTACCCTTTTTCCACTGATGGTTCGTCAGCAAAATTTCGACTGATGATATCGGTTGGCCATCTTTTGCATCTATATTTGGTGTGTTTATAACGTTAATAGTGATATTGACTTTAACGAGTGAATCGCCAATATTTATAGAAATAGGGCCACAATTTATAGCTGATTCATTTGCTAATGTCATAGTGGAAGAATTACAATTCTTGTTATTTTTAATATCTTGTAAGAATTGTGTTAATTTAGGTGGATATGCTGGAGGAGAATCGCTAATCTTAGGATTAGGAGGCGAAGACGATTTAGGATTCTTGGCTGTTAAATATCCCTCACTACTATATTCTGGTGAATTGGGTTTGAATAAAGCATGATAATATAGATACCCCTGAAATAATATCCTAAGAAAAATAAGAATATAAAAAATATTTCTTAATGGTTCTAGTCTCATAGTTAAGGGTTTTAATTGGGACATATTTAATTAATAGTTTTAATTCTCTCAATTTGTCATTATCGTTCAGTATTAGTTGTAATGCTCCCGCAATTGACAGATGAATGATGGTCTAGTTGAAACTTAGAATTGTTGCAATTTCCTTGTGGGGATGATTGGAAGGCTTGGATGATTTGCACAATCAAAGCTACCAGGGCGATAACAGTTGCTTTCTGCCATCCTTTTTTTAAACTTGTTATTAACCATTTCAACCATTTCATGTGCTAATACCTATAAAGCTTACAAACTAAACACTCTTTATACGTACTAAAGAAGTGCGATCGCCGATGTGTTAGACTGCCTCAGACCAAAAAAGTCATCGTTCCAGCGCACTCTACAGACTATAGTTGATTATAGCACTTTTTGGTAGAGGTTGGTTTAGGGGCGATCGCACTTTCCTACATCCTCGAAAAACCTAACCCCCCAACCCCCTTCCCTCACTCGTAAGGGGGAGAATTCTTGCTACCCTCTCCTCGCAGGAGAGGAGTTGGGGGAGAGATCAACAAGTGCGATCGCACATACTAGAATTAGGATACCAGCAGATGTTGGAGTAACTCTATGCCACTGCAAGAACTCAAAGAGGAAGTTGGCAAGTTGTCTGTAAGCGATCGCCTAACCCAAACTTGCTCTGACAGATTCCAATTCTCGATCGAGATTCTCCAAGCAAGCGTTTAATGAATTTAGCTGATAACGCTTGCTACTAAGCTCTATTGGCTCGTCAGGCACTTGAAAATTAATGACTTTTGCGGCTTTTTCTTCATATTGCCGCAGCGCTAAAAGAGCTTCACTACTGAAGCGATTCAGATACTCTTTAGCAGCATCAGCATAAATTTGTGCTACCTGATTTTGATAAACTTCTTCTGAAGATTCTTGCTTGTCTTGTTTTACATTCTTATTCAAAAGATAGGCAGCACCACCAACAACTGCTGCTCCTACAGGGCCTCCCAAAACCCAACCCAAACCAGTTGCTACACCTACTGAAGCAGTATCGCTTAAACTATCTGAAGCTGCTGGTTGATTTGGTAAAGTTACTTGTGGGTGGGTTGGAAAAGAAATTGATAAATCTTCAGGTTGAGGATGATTAAAAAAGTCACAAGCTTGCATAACCCATTTTACCACTGCCTGTTGAAGTTGTACAACTTTTGGTTTAAAAAAGTCTCTTTCCCAGGTGCTAAATTGATTGTGCCCAAGTGCTGCTCCGGCTTCGGATTGATAGCGATATACAAGTGTTTGCGCGTTCAACCAGTCTCGCAATTCGGTAACGCTAGCGGCAAAGCCTTGTTTAATTAGTTTTTCGGCTTTTTGTTGGATTTCAATTTTAGCTTGGCGCTTGTTTTTAGAGGCTTCTACTTCGGTGGAAATGGCTTGAGCTTTTGCTTGTAAGGATTGTTGAATTTGAGAAGCTAAAGCTACCACACGCGGAAGCCGAACATCGCCCATATTTTCCTGTTTTACTGCCAAAATACTTTGCAGTGCAGATTCAAAACTAGCCAGTCCGCTACTTTGTGCAGCCGCTACATCTCCTTTTAATCTTGATCTCAATGCAGGGAGTGCATCAACGCGGTATAGATTACTGATATTTGGTGGTAAATCTGCCCGAAAACTTTCCGCTACAAATCGCAAACGTTTGTACACTTCTTTTTGGTCTTCTGGTTCCAGTAAATTAACGAAATTAACAACAAAAAGTACTGTTTTAATCTCGCGATCGCTCAACCAATCCCGCAACTTTTCCCGTTCGCCTAAAGTCATCAACTGACGAGCATCCAACACCTGAACAATTAAATCTGCGGTCAGGAGTTTGTCGCGGACTAAGTTATCCTGTTCTTCGCGATCGTTCGTTCCCGGTAAATCCAGCAGTTCTACGCCATTTTGCAGGAATGGGTGAGGACAGAAAACCTGCACAGAGGCGACATCATCCCTCATTCTGCGATCGCCATCTAGGATAGCAAACTGCTTGAGAATTTCCGTACCGCTTTCGTTGATTTGTCTGCCATTTAACATTTCAATCTGAGTTCGTAGCTCATTGCCATATTTGACATAAATGGCAGCACCCGTCGTGGGAATAATATCAATTGGTAAGGCACGGTTTCCCAGGATGGCATTGATTAGGGTTGATTTGCCGTAATTAAAAGGGCCAAAAACAGCAATCCGAAAACCGGGATTGGCAAGATGGTTGCAGACAGATGTGACATCTTGATAAAGCTGGGATTTTGGATCGATTTCCAGCAAACCTAATGCTGACTTGAGACTATTTTGAAGGTTATGATGAACTTCCTGCTGTTGCATACTATTCTATCGGCTCCTATTCTGTGCGTTATCTAATCCATAAAATTGAAAATAAAAAGTTATTCTTACCTTTTTCCTACTGCGCTTGAAGTGGGCGATCGCAATTTTCAACCTGACAAACCAGCTTCACGCAAAGCTTGTGCTAGTAGCTCTGTTAATTGTAGCGCCTGCGCCCATTGGTTGAGATACTCAAAATCCAGTCGTTCCCCCTGTAGCTTCAGCACGCCTAAAATGTCCCGCCATTGCTTTTGGGACTCCCTAGCAGTCATCCGAAACCAAACCAGTTTCTGCAACACCGTATCTTCAGGTGTACACACATAAAAACATTTGTCAATATCGCCGTCAGGAATGTGAAGCTGACGACGCGCCATTTTAGAGCGAGAAAATTCATCATCGCGCATCACAAAGATGTCGGCTTTCTCCGTTGTCGTCAGGTGGATGACATTAAACGATAAAGTCCTGCCACTCATGGCATCTTCTACAGCTACCTCACTGATATAAAATTGTCCTGCCATTGCGTCAATTAGCGGCTGAATCTGGGTAGGTTGAATATTTACTACTAAGTCTAAATCTTCGGTATATCTCACTTCTCCTTGCAGCGAACTGGCTACGGAACCACCTACATAGTAAGGGATATTCAACGAGTTTAAAATAACTGCCAGTAGGTGTGCTAGCCAAATTGGATCTTCTATCATTAGCTCTCCTTTATAGTTCAATTCAGACAATAAATGAGCCACTTCTTGTCCTAAACGCTTCCTGATGTATTGCTGTCTCACAACATCTTTTGAGGCATTGGGATACTGAGTTTTAATGCCCATCAACGCTAATGTTGGCCCTCGTTTGGCTACACGCCTAAAGAGAGCTTCTTTTTGTGCAGGCGTCATTTTTCGCCAGAGTCTAAACTGTACTTGCTCAGCTTCAATAGAAGTATCGACTGATTGAGTCCGGTAGCTAAGATTGGGGTTAATCGGCATTTCAGGAAATCTAGTTATAGCTAGGGACTAGGGGAAGAAGTGTTTAGAATCCGCCAACGTTTCAGGAATTCAGAATGTCTTAACCGCCAAGGCGGTTGCTATATTAAAAATTTAAATTTGTTAGTAGTAAGGACTGAAGTCCTTTAAAATCTATTGGCTAAGGACTTCAGTCCTTACTACTAATATTATTCCCGCTCGCTCTGATTTGCAGCACCCGCCGCCATCAAATGATGCCGCACTGTATGTTCAAATTCGTAAAGGTATGCGGCTGCAACTACCCGGATCAACGTATAAATTGTGAAAAAATTTCTCAGTTCATCCCACCAGCCAAGCATTTCGTATAGTGAGTCATACGAGAAAAAGAACATGAACCGAATCATACCACTTAAGAGCATTGCGAGTGCGATCGTCATCCAGCCATACAATCCCTCCCACCAACTCATTAAACCGGGGAGTATTCCCTCAATTTTGCCCAGTTCTGGCGATCGCGTATTGGGCGAATAGCGATCGAGAAATACGTTCAGCCAATGGTGTGCGATCGCAACGACGGGAATAGGCGAAAGTAATAGTGCAAAATATAACAATATTTGCATCTTGGGTGAAAGATCCATCAGGGAATAGCCCATTTCAAAAATTCTCCCGATCGCAACTGCAATCCCCCTCACGAGCAAAATTAAGAGAACTGCACTCAACCACGAGCTAGGTTTAGGAATCCATCCTGGCAAATTGTTCATTTGTAAAACCTCCATTTGTTTGCTAATAGTTTTGACCCCACCCCCAACCCCTCCCCGCCTGCGGGGAGGGGCGTATTTCTCCTCCTCTTTCTGCCTCCTTCTACCTCTTTCTAGCTCCTTCTACCTCTTTCTCCCTCTCTCCCTCCTTATACCTGCTTTTATCTGCTTATACCTGCTTTTATCTGCTTATACCTGCTTTTATCTGCTTCTAACTCCTTTCCCCTCCTTCTGTCTCTTTCTCCCTCTTACTCCCCCTCCCCGTTGACGGGGAGGGGGTTGGGGGGTGGGGTTCACCCAACAGATGCCAAGAAATTCTGATACACACTCTCAATACTTTGCGATTCAGAAGAAACATCTGATTCAATTTTCTTGAGACGCTCTAATTCAGTTTTACGATCGATTTCACGGGATTCTTTTTGCTGAAGCAGATTGTCTAACTCGGCTTTGCGGGATTTAATATCATCGTTAATGCGATCGCTCACTTCTTTTTCATACACATCGAAACATTCTTTGACTGCATCGTGAATCGGTTGCCATTGCTGATCTGCCACCTGCGGCAAATATTTCACCAACTCTTTTTTGGCAGCTTTCACCAATTCTTTACGAGCTTGATCTGCTTGCAAAACACCTACACCCATTCCCAATAATGCTAAATACAACGGTCCTAAAATAATCCCGGTAAAAGTAGCAATAATGGTACTGATGCTAAACACAGTAATCAAATTCAGCAGGATATTTTTCCAATCAAATCCCGCTCCCGCCATTGCGACGCCAGCAATATTACCCCGCGCTAAGGAAAAAAGTCCCATCGCCCATTTTGCCCAAGTAGGAGAATTATCTTCAGGCGTTGTGCTTATGGTAGGTTGTACCTTTTGTCCAGTTAGCTTTTCGGTAATTTTGTCTGTTACTTTATTGTAAGAAGCGCCATAATTTTCCGCACTTTTGGCTAGCTGGGAGAAGGCTGCATTTATCTCTTTTTCAGCGGTAATACTCCAAGCTGAAAGTTTGTCGGTGATGTATTGCTCGAATGCCTGTTTGAGTCCCGCTTCAAACGCTTCTCGTTTACCTTGGCTAAAGAAATCCGTAAATCTTAGTTCTGGTTGATAGCGCATGAAATCGGTTTCAAAGCTGTTGCCCAAGTTGAGGACGTAAGTGCGAAAAGAATCTGCAATTCCTCTCGCCTTACTATCGCGAATCGCTTTAATTTCCTGCTTGAATTCATCCCCAATCTTAGTCAGTTTATTAAACTCTGGCTCAACCGAATTAATCCTTTCTTTCAATTCCTTGACATTTTGCTCCAGCAATGGTACACGACGTTCGATCGCTTCGCAAACGCGGTTAGAAGTTTGGCGTGCTAGAGTTCTAGCTTGCCGTATTTCCGAAATAGCTCTTTCCTTGGTCAAAAATGTGTTTAGTGCGCCCATAAACTCTGTAAAACCAGTCCCTTCCAGAGAAGCGGAGGCATCTTTCATCCGCCGACGCAACGCTTTAATTGCGGAAACTTCAAACACTCGTTCATCATAAACATCATAACCATCAACAACGCAATATTCAGCTAGGTTAGCTTTGAAAACCTGCCGCAATCTCCCCTCAGCTTCTTGCAATTCTTGCGTGTCGTCAGGGTCAATCAAACTCTCTCGCACTTGATCCCAAGCATTGACTAGAAAGAAGACGCTCAACCCTCGACCTTTGATGTAATTTTCAAGATAGCGACGCTCTCCCAAAGTGCAAGGTTGCGATGCTCTCAAAACAAACAAAATTGCATGGCAGTTATTGATATAACCCAGCGATAATTCATTTCGCGCTTCTGTATCATTCAATCCGGGACTATCAACAATTTCCACACCTTTTTCCAGCAAAGGTAACGGATACTCGACTACAGCATAGTCAACATCAGGAAAGGCTTGCTTTTTCTCTTGTTCGAGTTTCTTTGCCTCTGCGGGGTCAATTGTGTAGTCCTGCTTAAAACTCTTAAAATTAAGCTGTTTGGGACTTTTACCATCCTTAAAGTGAACAGTTACTTTCTTTTCTGGCCCATATCGGAGAACTGTTAGCAATGCCGTGCAGGGATTTACGTCACTCGGTAATAAGTTTTCACCGATTAAAGCGTTGAGAAACGTGCTTTTGCCCCGTTTCATATCCCCTAAAACCATCAGCCGAAATACACCCTTGCTTAAATTTTTACTGGCTACTTTGATGTCTTCTATTTCTCTTTCTAAACCGAGTCCGCCAGAGGTTTGTTTTCCTTGCGATTCGGCTTGCTCTATTGTTTGGGCCATTCTGCCAAGAGATGTGGATACTTCAGCTCGCGCTTGGGCGACTTTTTCCAAATCTTTGAGAAAGCGATCGGTTTCAACTTTGTAACTCATGTTTATTTCACCTTATTAGGGACTGAAGAGATAAATCTTGTGGGGCAGGGGCAAGGCGTATCGCCTGCCCTTGAGTTTGTGGGGACGGGCGAGACGCCCATCCCACAAGAACAGTGTCGCCTCTGGTTAAGATTGGTATGAAAGTAAATCCTCATACACAGACTCAAGATTACGATATTCGGATAAAATCTCAGCATCTACATTTTTCAGACGCTTTAATTCCTTATCGCGATTAATTTCGCGCGATAGCTTTTGCTGAAGTAGATTATCTAATTCAGCTTGTCGAGAGTTAATGTCATCATTTATCCGCTTGGTGACTTCGCGATCGTAAGCATCAAAACAATCTTTGACAGCTTGATGAATTGGTTCCCATTGTGACTGCGCTATTTGCGGAACATACTTTACGAACTCTTTTTTGGTGGCTTTGATCAATTCTTTTCGGGCTTGATCTGCTTGCCAAGCTCCAACACCCAAACCTAGTATAAGAAGACCGACAGGCCCTGCGATGAAGGAAATGGAAAAAATGGATAAAAAGCTCCATATTCCAATTACGGCTAGAGAGTTTACGAGGATATTTTTCCAATCGAATCCTGCCGCAGCAAGCCCTATACCAGCAACATTACCCAAAGCTAATGAGAAAAATCCCATCGCCCAACTCGCCCAAGCTGGCGAACTTTCTTCACCATCTATATTTTGAGAGGCGAATACCTTTTGCCCGATCAACTTTTCACTGATGACATTTGCTACCTTTGTATAGGCGGAACCGTACTGGGAAGCACTCTGGGATAGTTGCGCGAAGGCATCTTGAATTTCTCGTTCGGCTGTAAGTTCCCAAGCGGAAATTTTATCGTTGACGTATTGCTCGAACGCTTGTTTGAATGCGGCATTAAATTCTTCCCGTCTACCCTTGTTAAGAGAATCAAGAAAGCCTATGTCAGGCTGATAGCGTAAAAAATCTGATTCAAAAGTGTTGCCTAAATTCAAAATGTAGGTGCGAAAAGAATCTGCGATCGCTCTTGCCTTCCTGTCTCGCGTGTTGATAATCTCATCTTTGAAGCGATCGCGTATCTCCGTCAGTTCCTTAAATTCCGGTTCCACCGAACTTATCCGCCGTTTCAATTCCTCAACATCCTTTTCTAGCAAAGGGATGCGGCGATCGATCGCTTCGTTTACATGGTTGTAAGTTTGACGTGCTAGAATTTTAGCTTGCCGTAATTGTGCAACTGCCCGTTCCTTAGTCAAAAACGTATTTAAGGCACCCATAAACTCTGTAAATCCAGTGCCTTCCAAACCCTCATCTGCATTTTTTACCCGCCGACGCAAAGCCTTGATCGAAGAAATCTCAAATACTCGTTCATCATAAATATCATAACCATCGACTTGACAATATTCAGCCAGATGGGTTAGAAAAACTTGACGCACTTTCCCTTCAGCTTCTTGCAGCTCTTGTGTGTCATCCGGATCGATCAGCGCCTTGCGTATTTCATCCCAAGCGTTGATCAGAAAGAAAACGGTTAACCCCCGCCCTTTGATGTAATTTTCCAAATAACGACGCTCTGTCATCGTCACAGGTTGATCGGCTCTGAACACGAAGAGAATAGCATGGCAATTATTGATGTAACTTAAAGAAAGTTCGTTTCGCGCTTCTGTATCGTTTAACCCCGGACTGTCAACAATTTCAATCCCTTTTTCCAGCAGCGGTAATGGATACTCCACTACGGCATAGTTCACATTGGGAAAAGCTATTTTTTTTCCTTCTTCTAGTTTCTTAGCTTCCCCAGCTTCTATTGTGTACTGCTGTTTAAAAGTTGGAAAATCCATCTGTTCGGGAAGTTTACCTTCTTTAAAGTAGACGGTAACTTTCTTTTGTGGCCCGTAACGGAGAACGGTTAGCACTGCCGTACAGGGATTCACGTCGCTGGGCAATAAATTTTCCCCGATTAAGGCATTTAGGAAGGTACTTTTGCCCCGTTTCATATCTCCTAAAATTAGGAGCCGAAATACACCGTGCTGTAAATTTTTTCTGGCTAAATCGATATCTTCTATATCTCTTTCTAAACCCAGTCCACCAGATGCAGATTCTCCTTCCGACTCAGATTCATTGAGAGTAGTGGCGATTTTACCGAGACAGCGTGCGAAATCGTGACGGGCTTTGGCAACTTTATCCAAATCTTTGATGAAACTTCCAGGTTCGGTTGTGTAAGTCATAATTTATTACCTGATTAAACGATCGACTTAGCGATCGGGCAGAGCAACGGCTAGGATATAGAGTGCGATCGCGTCATCCACCCAAGCACGTATCCCTACTCTCACCCAAGTCTCTACAACTGTAACTTCAGCACCTCATCACTGCCTAGATCTAACTAGGGAAGTCACTCATTCAAAAGTCAAAAGTCAAAAGAAGGATTCTTCCCCTTCTTCCCCTAGCCCCACTCCCCCACGCCCTAGCCCCTAGCCTCTTCTTCTTTCTTTTGACTTTTGAATGAGTGACTTCCCTAGCCCCTATTTAATGGCATAAGTGACGCTGACTTGACTCCTCACCTGCACCTCAGTTGGAGCGGAAGGATTATAAGGCGGTGTATTTTCACTTAATGCAGCAAAGGGGGAGGTTGGTACAGCAACCTTCGAGCCGCAAGCAGAGACAGATGCAGGACTGACGATCGGATAAACTGTCACCAACAGAAGTTCTCCAACTTCCACACCCATTTCCGACGCAATACCTCTAACCTGATTTTGAGCATCTTTCAAAGCAGCACGACGAGCGGTACTCTCCAGTGGCTGACAGTTATTCACCGCATACTCTGCGCCGATACCCTGGATAAACAGAGCGTCACCCCCTTGAAGGGCAGAACTGGCCACCTTGACAACTTCTTGCACTCGTTCGCGAGTTGGCTTGTCGAGCTTCACCAGCAGCTTGGGATTTTCTAAAGAACTGGTTTCAATTGTGATGTTATCCTTTGGTACTTTAATGGCAACCAGGGCGTCAACTACAGGCTTGAGGAGTTCCTCTCCCGGTAGAGAAGCAGTTTCCTCTGCGGGTGTTTCTGTTGCTGCTGGCGGTGGTGGCTCGGCGGGTGCGCGACTGGCGAAGCGAAATTCAAGACGTGCTGTGTCTGCTGGTGCGGTTGCTTGACCTTGACCGATGACTGCGATCGCACGTCCGTTAATCAGACTTGGTGTTAAGCTATCAGTAGCCTGGGATACGCTAAAGCCTGCCTCAAGAGCCGAAGACGAAAGTTGATGCGTGTCAAAATTACTCGATTTTACGGTAACCAAATTCTCGGCGCTGCTGTTTTTAGTTGCGCCCATCCACAGTCCCACAATCGTTGCGGCTGTAAATAAAGTATGGTAAACTACTGGTAAAAATTTAGACATGGGTAGATAACACAATCAAAGGAAATGCTCAAAATCCAAGTCTGAGTTAGTGTTGAGTTGGGATTCGATCGCAGCAACGCAGTACCAAACGGACAGCAAATATTAACATGATTGACCATCTTTCCATCGGCGTGTCAGACTTTGCCCGCAGTCTAGCTTTTTACGATACCGTACTGGCAGAACTTGGCTTCAAGCGCTGCATGGCTATGAACTTGGCCACTAAAAAGGTGGCAGCCTACGGCCCAAGCGATCAGCCCATCTTTTGGATCGGTCGTCAAGAGCAGCTAACCACAGCCATTACACCTTCAGCAGGCTTCCACATTGCTTTCCAGGCGACGACGCGAACAGCCGTGGATGCCTTTTATAGGGTGGCTATGGCAGATGGCGCAACCGACAATGGCAAGCCCGGTTTGCGGCCCCAATACCACCCAAATTATTATGCAGCTTTTGTTCTAGACCCAGACGGCTATAACATCGAAGCAATCTGCCACCAACCGCAGCATTAGAACTAAATATAAATAAGTATGGATTTTTTGACTATTTTGGGGCTAGTAGCGGGTACATTAACAACGATCGCGTTTTTGCCGCAAATAATTAAGACCTGGAAATCCCAGTCAGCTAAAGATTTCTCGTTTGGAATGCTAATTACTTTCAGTCTAGGCGTGTTTCTGTGGTTACTTTATGGAATTGCCAAAAATGATTTGCCCGTTATTCTCGCCAACCTGTTCACCTTCGCCTTGAACTTAATAATTATTGTCCTAAAAACAAAGTACAAGTGAATTTGAGGAGACTGCTATGCCTGAAAACCAAAATGACGAACAAGCTAATACCATCACCTTGACTTCGGAGCCTGCTAAAACTCGCATCCGACACTGGGGAACAGTCACACTATTAGAAGAAGCGGAACGCTACAGGATTAACCGCATTGAGGTAAAACCGGGTCATCACATCAGTACTCAAATGCACTATCATCGCAGCGAACACTGGATTGTCGTCTCTGGGACAGCCAAAGTCATCTGCGATGGTAAGGAAACACTGCTCAAGCAAAAAGAGTCTACCTACGTTCCCCTGTCTACGCCTCACCGGGTCGAAAATCCAGGGGTGATTCCCCTAGTAATGATTGAAGTGCAAAATGGAGAATACCTTGGGGAAGATGACATTATCCGTTTTTCCGACAATAACGAAACTTGATCCTTGAAAATACCCCGACCCCCCGAATTTAGGTAGCTAAAGGGGGTAATAAGCGGAGCGGATCAAACCCAGGTGACCTGCCGCAGCCAAGGCCAAACGCCTGTTTTTCTTCTCAGCGTCACCTGTTCGCTATTTTCTTTAACTACAGACTTTAACTCCTGAGTTGAAAAACTGTAGCCCAAAGCCTCAGCAATTTTTACGAATTCCTCCGGATTGCCTGCTATTTTCAACTTTTCTCGTAAAATCGAGTCTTGAGTAGCAGCTTCTAAAAATAGATCGGCGCTTTCTCTGGACATTTGGTAAACTCCCTTTATTATGTACGGCCTTAACTAATTTTATCTACTACTTTAAACCCGTTCTTAGCTCTTAAGGCAGAATCTTAACAATTGTGGGAAACAGAATTTTTCTTGCTTAAGTAAGAGGCGACTGTGTTAAGCAGGATTAAGCTGAACTATTCATAGCTAAAAACACTCAATGGTGGCAAGATGATCGTTATCGTTATGGGGGTTAGCGGTTCCGGAAAATCTACCGTTGGAATGATGCTGGCGTCGGCACTGAATTGGCAGTTTAGCGACGCCGATTCGTTCCACTCGCCAGCGAACGTTGAAAAGATGAGCAAAGGCATTCCCCTCACCGATGCGGATAGGATACCGTGGCTTTTGGCAATGCAGTCGGCTCAAGCTCAATGGCTGCGAGAAGAACGCGACATGATACTGGCGTGTTCTGCCCTAAAATCTTCTTATCGCGAGATGCTTTACTTTGACCCCGAACGAATACGGCTGGTTTACCTTAAGGGAAGCTTTGAACTCATCCAGAAGCGGCTGGCAATACGTCAGCACCACTTCATGAGTAAAGAGTTGCTGCAAAGCCAGTTTGACACCCTTGAGGAACCTGAATCGGCTATTTTTGTAGATGCGGCCCAGCCGCCAGATGCGATCGTGCAGCAGATTATAACAACTCTTGGTATATGAAGTAAAGCTATACTCCTCTGCTAGAACACCGATTCAGTCTGAGAGATAGGGACTAAAAACCCGGTTTCTTTGAATTAAGCTAACGAAATATCAGTTGATAGAGCGACAGAAACCGGGTTTTGGAGATGACTGAATCCTAGCTCTAGGAATTCTTTAACTGTTCTTCCCTAACAGGGATTCAAATTCAGCCTGTAATGATTCGATATCGCCAACTCGTGCCACCAAAAGATTTTCGCTTCCGGCATCCTGCAATCGTTCTTTCCAATACTGGATGCTCTCGGAGTTGTTCATCCAGAAGTTAATCACGGTATCCACAACTCGATCCGAATCCCAACCTCGCATTGGAGGCACAGGTTCGACAGATTCTAGTAAAGCATCCAGGGTGCATTTATAGGCTCCCACGTATTCTACACCATTCTGTGGTTTTTGCTGCTGGATCTGCTGTTGCTGATTAAAAAAGTACAAAACTGGAGATACTCCCAGGAGGTCAAAGCTGTATTTCATACCCAACTCCTAAATCAGTCTTCTCTTTTTGTAAGTAAAGCTAAGTTTTAGAAAAAGTATGGTCGCCTGGTTTACCAAATGGCATCTAACTCAAGTAGATTTTCCTTCTGTTCCATCAGGATGATTAACTAAGTATATCCCCAATCTAAAAAGAAGCTATGTAACAAAACGTAAAATTTCTGGATTTGGTACGTTGTTGTCGTTTAGCGTTCAGAGCTATTTTGGGAGTTTTGGTAGCCTTGGGCGGTGTTGCCCGTTTAGTTTGGGATAATACTCTTGCCCCCCTCCTCGTCAACGGGGAGGGGGTTGGGGGGTGGGGTTCTACCGTCCGCACTTAAACTGCCAGCCTCAAAACTTAACGGCTCTGATATGCTTGCCAAAGATAATACCCCACAGTGCCAAACACAACCAAGAGTATTATCGACAAAAACGCCACATTTAATCCCAACGCTTTTCCTGACGCTGCCAGAATAATTTGCCATTCTATAAAAGCAAATTGCCAGACAAGTTCCAGTTTCAGCCATCTCATTAAACCCACAGCCATCTGATATTGCCTGTAAGCATTCGCTTCTGTAATTGGCCAAGGATAATTAAACGTATGGGGAAAGCGATTTATTACTGTCAGCATCGCATAAATCAATATGCCGATCGCCGGAAATAGTAATATAGTCAGTTTGCTGCCTGTGGAATCTGGCTTGCCTGAAATATCAAAATGGATGGGAATAACATCAGGTAAAGTATCCCACTTAGTGATGAGGAGTATAATGGTTAAGAGAATGCCTGCTACAGCGGCGATTTCTATTGCTGTATCTAAGGTAGAGCGGGGAATATTCAAAACAGGTCGCGAAGTCATATTTTAGCTCCAATAATTAGATTTAGGCAACAATAATCTTATGCTGACTTTTTCTAGCGAAACAGAAGATGATATAGCCACCATTCGGGAAGTAGTAACAGCTGCTTTTGGTCAAACAAATGAAGCCCAACTGGTGGAAGCTATCCGCAACTCCCCCAATTTTATTCCCGAACTCTCCATCGTGGCAAAAGAGGATGGGAATGTCGTGGGTCATATTTTGTTTAGCCCTATTACAATTGAAGCACAAGAACAGATAAGTGGCGCGGGAGCACTCGCACCCTTAGCTGTGACACCTGCGCGTCAGCGTCAAGCTATTGGCACCCAACTGGTGCAAGTGGGTTTGTCTAAATGCCGTAACTTAGGCCATAGTATTGTTGTAGTTCTTGGGCATCCGCAATATTATCGCCGTTTTGGTTTCCAAACAGCGAGTAAATTCGGCATGCAGGCACCCTTCCCAGTTCCCGATGAAGCGTTTATGGTGTTTGAACTTATGCCCGATGCGTTGAAAAATGTTAGCGGGATTGTGAGATATCCAACATACTTTGATGAAGTATAATAATCTTTTGCTCGCTGAAATTCTTTACGCTTCCCAATAGGAGATTATCGATCGCGAGCCGCCAAAAGAAGCTATTTACGAGCGTTTATCACTCTGGACAAACGCTATGATCTCGGTCAAACCACACGATGTAGTAAACTGAACCGACGCGAAAACCAAAAATACGCTTTCTTTCATCAACTCGCATTTCCGAAAGTTTCACATCATCACTAACACTTTCAGGTAGCTTTGGATGATTGGTAATTAGCTTGTATCCGCAACCTACAGAACCACCACGTTGTTTTGACCCTTGGCTTTTTATTTGCGCCCATGTATATCTCTCAATTTTTTGAAATGCCCGGATCAAATCATCAATTTCTGATGGTTGCCAATTCGATAAAAGCCAGCGATTTTCATCAGTATGCTCAAACCTAAAGCTGGGGTGTTGTTCGTCTGCGTTCTCCGAACCTGTTGGATGAGTTAAAGCTGATTCAGGTATTCGGCGTGAGGAACTTCCGCCGGAAGGCTTTTTAATCTTAGACTTTCCCACTACTCCTCCAAAAAAGAGGCGTAATAAGCTTTCATATCCTCATGGGAAATAACATTTGATGATTTTTCGGCGGGATCTAAACCCTTACGAGCATTAATCCAAGGTTCTTCTGAATGTGTCAAATCTTCAAGTCGCTTCGCACTCAGTTCCCCATAAGCAGTCCAAACTTCCTCAAGAACTTCTATTTCATCGTCTTCAAATTCCGGTAATTCCTCTTCCGATTCTGGAATAGCTCCATATCGGTAATCTCTATAAGCATCCCAGACTTCATATATCGCAGGCCCATGAACCCAAGCCTGAATATCTTCATAAAAAAGTGGTTTATCTCGCAATACCAAACTCCAAGCTTGGGCGTAATATACAAGCTTTTGAAGCTTCAGAGGCGAGATTGTATCACCCGCATCTCGATCGACGCGGCACAAAAAGTAACGAGCGATATCTAAAGCGCTTCTCATATTCTATATCTAACCCAGCGCTACTTACATTTGACTAACAATCACCGAGCAAGGCTGTTGCTTTAGGCAAAGTTTTTGCTAAAATTACAACGATTAATATTATAGTATATTCCTCATACGTTATCCTTAAATCAAACTGCCGTTCTCACAGCAAATCTTCCCGTATTCCTAATCGCATCGAGAAACGCATAAACCGCTGGAGCATGAAGTGCATTTGCCAAAACTGCTACGCCAATTACCCTTTCTAGATGAGATGGCAAACTGCACACCTGCACTTGTGGCGGTACGGGTTCGGCTGCAAGACGAGGCAGAATAGCCGCCCCCAAACCTTGCAAAACCATGCTGACGATCGTGGAATCTTCCTTTATTTCATAAGCAATGTTGAGAGGAAATTCCGCGCTCGACAAACATTTGCGAATCCATTCATTGCAGGGAGTCAAACAACTCACGATCAGTGGATAGGTGGCTAATTCTTTCCAACTAATCTGGGCATTTCTCAGGTGAGTTGTTGGTGGTAAAAGCAAAATGTAATCATCCCGCAGGATTTCCCAAGTTTCAAATTCATCGCTTGCAGGTAGATAGGTGAAACCAATGTCGGCATAACCTTCGCGCAAAGCTTGTTCGATATTTGTGAAAGCGTCATTCTCTGTAATAGTGACGGTGATATTGGGGAAGCTTTGGCGAAATCGCGCGATCGCAGTTGGTAAGATATGAGTCGCCACGCTGCGAAAGGAGGCAATCCTCACAATGCCGCCTTCTAAGCCTTTTTCTAAGTTCGCTTCTTTCCGAATCGCCTCCAAAAGCCGCTGCATTTGACGTGCATGAGCCGTGATCCGCTCCCCTACAGGGGTGAGATGCGCCCCGTGACGCCCCCTAGAAAGCAATACCACGCCCAAATCTTCCTCCAGAGAAGCGATCGCATGACTGACTGCCGACTGGGATATCTCCATGTGCAGTGCTGCTTCGCTGAAATTGCCGTAGTCTGCCACCGCAACTAAAGCACGAAGCTGGGAAAGCTTCATTTTTCTTCCCTCCTGGAATGCAAGCGGTTTCTGCGCGATCGCAAAACCCACCAAATTATTTTAGCCTCCCTATCTATCGATTTTATTCATACAAGCCATGCAATTTGTGTATGGTCGATCGATTTAGATACCGTTACAGTGAAATTAAGGTGATAAATTCCCTCTTACTTATCAGGATATTTCTATGAAATTAGCTACAGCTTCTTTAGATAACCAACAACGGAAATTAAGGGATAATACTGAGAGTAATTTTAAAGAATATACGCCCCCAAATTTGTCATTTCTTAATAAATTTTGGCTGCGTCTAGTCAAAGCTATGATGAGTGGGAAAGATCTGCGGGTTTGGCAAAAGAGCGATCGCAGTGGTAATAAGGAGTGGCACGCCTACGATCCAGCTACAGGTCGCTCTACCTGCGTTGCTTCCGACGCCGAAATGCGGATGTGGATTGAGCAACAGTATTACCAATAATTAAGCAGATAAGTAGGTCAGTGAAAATAAACTGAAAACTGGGCAGGCGTCCCGCCTTTAAATAACCATTTTCACTTTATTTACCTGCCTCCACTTAGTTATCGCTTAAGCGCTAGAGTCAATCCATCTCCTATAGGAACAAGACTGAGGAAAACTCGTTCATCGCGATGCAATTTTTCATTAAAAGCTCGGATAACCTTGGTAACTTGATCTTGACTTTCAGGGTAGGCAACTTGTTTGTACCACAACACATTATCAACTGCAATCAAACCACCGGGACGGACAAGTTGGAGCGATCGCTCATAATACCCCTCGTAATTCCCTTTATCCGCATCGATAAACGCAAAATCAAAAGTGGATGCCTGTCCCTCTGCCAATAACCGATCCAACGTTTCCAGTGCTGGCGCTATTCGCAGATCGATCTTATTTGCCACTCCAGCTTCTTGCCAATAGCGACGAGCTACAGAAGTGTATTCCTCACTAACATCGCAAGCGATCATCTTACCATCTGCCGGAAGTGCCATAGCTACCCAGAGCGAACTATAACCAGTAAAGACGCCGACTTCCAGGGTTTTCTTTGCTCCCATCAGCTGAACCAGCAGCGCCAAGAACTGACCTTGTTCTGGCGCTAGCTGCATTACGGCGCGTGGATGAGAGGTGGTTTCGTCTCGCAAACGCCGCAGTACGTCTGCCTCCCGCAAAGACGCGGATAACAGGTAATTATAGAATTGAGTGTCAAAGCCAAGGGTATTTGCTGACATTGTTAGTTTAGAAATCGACAACGCTCACCATCTATACTAGCCTTGTTCGCAGGGGCCGATCGGCATAAAAATTTATTTTGCGGTTGATTTTGACAGAATGGATAATGGGTAAGTTGTTGCGCTTTAGCGCTCTAAGAGCGCTAAAGCGCAACAACTTACCTTAATGATATAATTAGCAACTTACGTTAGTACAAACAGTTTACCGATCGACTGTTGGAAAGAGCGATATCAAAGTGTTATGACATAAGTCTATCATTTACCAAGAGTGCGATCGCATTATAAATTATATTCATTTTCCAACTCACTCGGTTCCCCCGGATAGAAGCTATCTTCTAATATTTGAGATAAACTGTACGGACAGTCTACGGGAAAAGTACGACGAGATAATTCTGTTTCCTTAACAGCTAATTCGACACCTTTAATATAAGCTTTCTGTAATGCTTCTTCCAGGTAAGGTTTTAAACTAGGATTACCTTCAAGTAGTTCCGAAACATCCAGACGTTGAATGCGAATTGTTGCTAACCAACTACGACGTCGACGTTCGGATTGATATTCCCATTTCAGCAAATGTCCGATTAGCAAGCTCAAACGATTTCGCAGTTCTTGGCGTTGCTGTTTTCCCAAAGATTCGATCTCCTCAATTAAATTTACCACGTCAAGCTGACTCCATTGTTGGTTGCGGAGTAAAGATGCTTGTTCCTGCGTCCATGCGTAGAAATCTTTTTCGTAAAGATTTGGTGTAGGTATTGTTGTTTCTGGGTTAGTTTTCGGGAGGTACATCAAGATTTTACACCTTAAATTTCTATACAAACCTGACATTAGTTTATCATTTACGAAGAGTGCGATCGCACTATCAATTTAATTAGGTAAACTCTTCCAATATCCTAGTGATAGGGATAAAAAGTGAAAGCTCATCGCTCTCTAAAGTAATAAAGCTGTATTTTAGATAAAATTCCTTAGCTTGTGCGTTCAAAGCATCAACTATCACTCCAAATACCCCAATATCCTGCGATAGACGAATAACTCTGTTAAAAGCATCAACTAGCAGTGTTTCCCCTAGTCTTCTACCCTGCATTGATTGAGTTACTGCTAGTTTTCCGATCCGCATGACTGGAATGGGGTAGCGTGGCAATCCTTTTCTGTAATTTTCAGGCAGAGATTCTTGTTTCAATTCAGCCATACTAATCGAATAATAGCCTGCTACTTGTCTATCACCGCCTTGAGTAATTGCCACCCAGGTTTTGGCAATGCCTTTTCTTTGATTTTGGCGAGCGTATTTTTTGAGATACTCGTTTAACTCCGGGATGCCACAGTCAAAATTATCCCGAATCACGCCGGCATCATCGATAGAGCAAAAAATCCATTGCATTGCTTATTTCTGTTGATATTCTTCTTTGTATCTTTTGATTGCTGCTTTCAGACTAGGGTTGAGTTTTGGTGGATTTTCAATTGCTGTGGTAACAATTTGCCAGTCTTTATCGGAAAGAACGATCGACTCCGGCTGTAGGGGTTGTTCTTCTGCTAGATTCAAAGCTGCTTCCAGCAAATACTCGTCCAGACTTAGACACCTAATAGAAGCGGCTTTTTCTAGGGTTTGTTTTTGTGCTTGAGTAAGGGTTATTTCAACTTTAGTTGTTTGGCTATTGTCAAGGGAAGTTGACATAGTTACTTGGAAATAAAGGGATTGATTTTATTGTAGCGAGATATGGGGGAAATGAAAGGGTGCGATCGCTATTTTCCATTCTGAATTACTCGATGCACTTCTGCTAACGGCAGTTCTAAAGATTCTGCAATTTGTTCGGCACTCAAACCTAGTTTTGCCAATTTAGGTACTGCTTCTCGCTTAGCTTTGCGTTCAGCTTCTTCTAAAAGTTTTTGATAATTTGGATATTTTTTGACATTATTATTGCTGTTATTTTCTGATTGCGATCGCTCTGACGAAAATGATTCAGATTCTTGTGCAGGATTACTACAAAAATTAATATACCCAATTCGTCCGGTATTTACTATACTTGAGGAATTTACTATTCGCCATCTTTCTAATGTAGCGCGAAAGTTCGATTTGTTAACGTCTTCGCCCAGCGCATTTGATAGTATCTGCCATAACTGATAGCTAGTATCCCTTATATGACCCTGGCTACAGTGATACTCTTCCGCGATTTGCGAGTATTTCCGATGATTCAAGACTCCCTTGAGGATTGCTAATTGCAGGTTGTCGAGGTGTTTGCCTGTCTTGGCAAACACTAGCTCATCAATAGAGTTTAAGACATCTTGGGTATCCATCAGTATATCTGAATACAACACTATTTTAGTATAACCCGTTTTTTTCCGACTTTATCCGCTTTTTTCCGACTTGCCAAAGCTGCGATCGGTTGACATGATAAGTAGTATCAAGTTGGTTAAATTACTTACCGAATTATCGATAGGTGTATTGGGAGCGTCAGCCACAATACGGAATTGATATAGCCAACAGCTATTACTTCACTTTGTCAATATGAACAAGTTAATTCCATTCGTTTTCCTCTCGTCTGTTCTCCTCCTTGCTACAACTGAAAGCACTTTTCATAAAAGCGTTAACGCTCAGTCATTCCAACGCAATCGCCCAGATTTAAACGGTCTTCTAGTTAGAAATCCGGGTAATGGTAGGATTTTCTGGGTTGACCGTGGTCAGATCCGTCATATCGCAGGTCCCAGTGTATATGGAAGATTGTTTGTATCCAACCATCGAGATTATTTAGACACCGATGCCGTTGAACCCGGACCATCTATAACAAATGATAACAGACTTGTCCGTTGTGGAGAAAACGGACATCCTTTGAAGAACCGCATATACCTTTTAGACCAGCGTACAAAAAGGCACGTCACCTCTCCAACTGTTATGGATAAGAATAACTTTAACTGGAAAGGGGTCACTACTATTGATTGTCCGGTTCTAGCTACGATACCAGACGGAGCTTCTATTAGGTAGAGCAGTCAAAAAGAAGCAAGGGTTGCAGACTTCATAACTGATTATAGTCCAAATCACTCTGGACAAACGCTATGGTCTCGGTCAAACCACACAATATAGTAAATCGAACCTACGCGAAAACCAAAAATCCGCTTTCTTTCATCAACCCGCATTTCTGAAAGTTTCACATCATCGCTGACACTTTCAGGTAGCTTTGGATGATTGGTAATTAGCTTGTATCCGCAACCTACAGAACCACTACGTTGTTTAGACCCTTGGCTTTTTATTTGCGCCCATGTATATCTCTCATTTTTTTTAAGCGCCCGGATAAAATCATCAATTTCTGATGGTTGCCAATCCGATAAAACCCAGCGGTTTTCATCAGTATGCTCAAACCTAAAGCTGGGGTGTTGTTCGTGTGCATTCTCGGAACCTGTTGGATGAGTTAAAGCGGATTCAGGGATTCGGCTTGACGAACTTGTGGCTGAAAACTTTTTAATACGAGACTTTCCCACTACTCCTCCAAAAAAGAGGCGTAATAAGCTTTCATATCCTCATGGGAAATAATATTTGATGATTTTTCGGCAGGATCTAAACCTTTACGAGCATTAATCCAAGGTTTTTCTGAGTGTGTCAAATCTTCAAGTCGTTTAGCACTCAATTCACCATAAGCAGTCCAAACTTCTTCCAGAACTTCTAGTAGCTACTACACTTGTAGTTTATAGTTCATCTTTATCCCGTTTATTAACTTTTCAAACACTCAGATTCATTCAATTCCGACTCGTGTTGCTGTTGTCGGCGCTGTAATACAGCATCTATGGCTGGATTAATAACCTCCTGTATTTTACCATTTTCATCATAAATTACTACTTCAAGCCATTGAGCCTTTGCCACTCCTACTGCATATTTAAGCGCTGTTTCCTTAGTCGTAAACATTTTTTCAGATGCAACGTCAGTTTCCTCTTTTACCACCCACCCATCTTGGTGAGGTGCGACGTGCAATTGGCGATTTAATTTCTTCAATACCCGCTGTTTTAGTCCAATTAAAGTAATACCAACAAGTGTTTGGCTCTCCTCATTGTAACGTGCGATCGCGCTATCACCCACATCCACAGCTACAGCCTCTTGTGGCTCTCCCAGTGATATATAAAGAACATCTGCTTCTTTATCATAAAAAGCAGTAACTTTTTTAGAATTTTCCAGAATTTTTAAACTGTCCATATAATTCGCTTACTTGAGGATGGCTGTTTTCTGAGATAAGCTGTCATTACAAATCCATCATAGCTACTAAGTTCGACATACACCACTACCACAAATTTATTTGGGGAAATTTCTTGATAGAAGCGCAGCGCCAGCAACGCACTTGTAGCCTCATCTTGTTGAATCAAATCCGGGTTCTCCAAAGTTTCTAAAACCCGATTATATTGAGTCTGCATCTCAGGGTGTTCTGTAATGATATGCTCCCACCGCTCCCTAGTGAGACGGATAGATACACCGTTCACCGAACGCCCTATCCATAGTATATTGCTACTCTGCGTCATTGTGTTTTAATTTTAATCGATCTAGGGCATCCCTTTTGGATGCCCTACTATTTTTTGACCTAAGCTCCGACAGATTCCTTCGCCGCGTACATCACTTCAACAGTGATTTGCGCGATATTCCTTTCGCGTGCAAACTTTTCAGTATTCCGCTTCACTTTACCGCGCACGAAACCGGGAATCTTATTCAATTCTGCTTGTCCTTCCTTAGTCCAACCAAGGTCAGAATCAGCAGAAATTCCCTTCGTAATCACTTCCTTAGTATCGTGTCCGCCGAAGATTTCCAGCAGGTGATCTTCCATTCCCAACGTGAAGGAATTGTAGACCAGATCGACGCACTGATTCGTCCCTTCATAACCCATGAAAGGTTTGTAACCAATTGGGAAGTTTTGGATGTGAATCGGTGCTGCAATTACACCGCAGGGAATATCCAAACGCTTACCGACGTGGCGTTCCATTTGCGTACCGAAAATTGCCGAGGGTTCGACGCGCGCGATCGCATCTCCAATCAGACCGTGATCTTCGCTGACAATCACTTCATCGCAATACTCGCCAACTTGTTCCCGGAACCAATCAGCATCGTACTTGCAATAAGTTCCCGCCCAAACTACGTGAATTCCCATTTCCCGCGCCAGAATTTTGGTCATCGCGGCGGCGTGAGTGCTATCGCCAAACACAACAGCTTTTTTACCAGTCAAATTCTGACAGTCAATGGAACGGGAAAACCAAGCAGCTTGAGAAACGTGCAAAGTTTGCTCGTTGATAAAATCTTCGTAATCAACATCACCGCCTTGTTCGTTAATTACTTGCTGAATCTTGCGGATACAACGCGCAGTTTCTACCACACCCATCGGCGTGATATCCACACAAGGCGTTCCGAATTCTTGTTCCAGGTACTTAGCTGCCATTAACCCGATTTCCCGATAAGGAACTAGGTTAAACCAAGCTTTTGGCAAATTCTTCAGGTTGAGAACAGATGCACCTTCGGGAATTACTTCGTTGACTTCAATTCCCAAGTCAGCCATGAGGCGTTTAAGTTCGGTGCAATCGTGCTGGTTGTGGAAACCAAGGGTAGTAATACCGATGATGTTGACAGAAGGTTTTTCGGTTTTGCCTTCTGGCAGATTGCCTTGTTTGCGAGCTTTTTCGATGTAGTATTGAACAATTTGATGTAAAGTGCGATCGGCTGCTTGCAATTCATTCACGCGATAGTGATTCACATCTGCCAACATCACATCGCCTTTAGCATCTAATTGCGCCCGTTCGACAAAATTTCCCAAATCTTCTTGTAAAATACTAGAAGTGCAAGTCGGAGTTAGCACAATTAAGTCAGGATGTTCTTCCTTATCCTTGCGGGTGATATTATCTATCACTCGTTCTTGAGAACCGCGTGCCAGAACGTGCCGATCGACAATACTGGTTGTCACTGGCGTGAAATTCCTCTCCCGCTCTAACATCGATCGCATTACGTTAAAATAGTCATCCCCCAGCGGTGCGTGCATAATCGCATGGACGTTCTTAAAAGAAGTGGCAATCCGAAGAGTGCCAATGTGAGCGGGGCCTGCATACATCCAATAAGCTAATTTCATTCTGTTCTCCCTTGCGCTAGTCAAAGCAAGCGTAATAGTGATCGGTTATTTTTGTAGCCGTTTCTGATTTTCGCACCAGATGCAGTCGATGAAAGTAGCGACTTACGAAACTTAGACTTGGCAGCAAATCGCTGAAATATGCTCCATCCTAGCCATATAGCTTGCCATTAAAACAACAAGGAGATTGTTTTATGAAATTATTCTTAATTTTTTGATATATTTTGGATAAATTCCACTAGCTGACACCCATTGCCTTAAGAGCTTGGGCAGCTTCATTGAGTCTTTGGATGCCAACTTTGGTTTGAGTAATGCCACTGGCAGTTTGTTGGGCACCGGAGTTGACGGTGTTCATGGCAAAGACGACTTGTTCGATCGCGATCGCTTGCTGTTTGGCGTTGAGGGCGATTTGTTGGTTGTTGACAACCACTTGGTCAATCGCCGATGCTACACCTTTAAACGCTTCTGCTGTCTCCTGTGCAATATATACCCCATCTTTTACGGTTTGCGTCCCGGCATCTGTAGCTATGATAGTTGAGTTGATTGCTTTCTGGATATCGGTCACGAGGATGTTGATCTTTTCGGCTGATTTCTTACTTTGATCTGCCAGTTTGCGAATTTCTGCCGCGACGACGGCAAATCCTTTACCTTGCTCCCCAGCGCGAACAGCTTCAACGGCTGCGTTTAGAGCCAGCATATTTGTCTGGTTGGCTAAATCTGTCACTACCTTGGAGATGTTACCAATTTGAGTAGTCTGCTCACTTAAATCGCTGTTGACCGAAAAACGCGCCCGCAAGCCCCTATCTTTTAAGTACGGGGTAAGGGCGCTTGTGGCTTTAGCCACAGTCAAATATTCTTCATACCAAACAATCGCAATAAAACTTAATAACAATATATAGCTAAGTGCTGTATATTAAATGATCTGGATAAAAAATTCAAGTCAAATCACAATGTCGTCTATTCTTGCTGCTACCATGTCGTTTGGTGTCCTAAGTATCGGCGCAAAGTTTTGATTAACGGAGTAGATATTCGACTTAAACAAATATTACAGTCGGTAGCATCGGAATTTGGGGCGAATATTCGGGAAATGGAAATTATGCCAGATCATGTTCATGTTTTGGTAGAGATAGATCCACAATTCGGAATCGCCAAACTTTTAAGATATATGAAAGGTCGCTCATCACGACTGCTGAGGCAAGAATTTTCTTGGCTAAAAAGTAGACTTCCGACATTGTGGACTAACAGCTATTTCTGTGCTACGGTAGGCGGCGCACCATTGGAAATTATTAAACAATATATTCAAAACCAAAAAAATATTTAATGCTTTTAGCTTATAACTACCGACTCGACCCTTCTTTGTCTCAAGAAAAAGAGATGGAACAGCACGTGGAAATGTTGCGGTTGCAATACAATTTTAGGGTGCGAGAAAGAGAACAAGCTTATAGACAAGCTGTATTTCCCGTCATGGGTGATTACTGTGATATTTATACTGGCGCTGAATGTACTCCACTCACTTGTTCAGTTTCTAAAAATGCTCTTTATGGGAATCCTTGGGCAACAGATAAAAAAGGAGTGAGCAAAAAGCGGAATGCTTTAGCCCAACAAGATGCAGATTTACCTAATCTAAAATGTGAGCGGACTTGGTATAAACGCATTCAACACCATGTCTTGCAACAAATGTTAAGGCGGGTTGATGACGCATTTAAAAGATTTTTTCAAGGGTTGGGAAAATTTCCTAAACCTAAGCGTAGAGGACAATATCATTCATTTAGTTATCCCCCAGGTGATGTCAGATTCACAGGAAATAAAGTGAGATTACCGGGAATTGGTTGGATGCGTTTTTATCAATCTCGATTATTCCCATACGGGTTTAAAATCAGAACTGTTACAGTGAAACTTAAGTCGGATGGATGGTATATTTCAGTACGATTAGAAGATGAGTCAGTACCGAATATGCCATTGCCATCTGAAATTACATCAGCGATTGGTATAGATTTAGGTATTAATAAAATTCTCTCCATTAGTACGGGGGAAATTGTCAATAATCCTAAATTTTATACCCAACAAGAACGACGACGAAATATCAGAAGCCGTGCAGCTAGTCGAAAAATAAAAGGCTCTAAAAATCGGCGTAAGGCTTATAAATATCTAGCACTGATTGAAAATAAAGTTGCTAATCAGCGGCAGGATTTTCAATGGAAATTAGCCCATAAATTAAACTCAAAGACTAAGTGTTGTATGATCTTTGAAGACTTAAACGTTAAAGGGATGATGAAAAGATGTTCACCTAAAATTGATGAAGAAACAGGCAAGTATGTAGAAAATGGACAATCAGCAAAAACGGGCTTAAATAGAGCTATTTGGGATGCGTCTTGGGCTTCATTGAAAGAGAAAGTTAAAGTAATAGCTGCAAAGCTAGGCAATCTATTTCACGAAACCAATCCTAGATATTCATCTCAAGAATGTTCGGTCTGTGGTTATATCAGCCCCACAAATAGAGACAAAGAAAAATTTGTTTGTGAGTCATGTGGTCATATAGCAGATGCCGATGTAGATGCGGCTGTAGTTATTAGGCAACGCGGACTTGCTGAATTAGGAATTAAGTTACAAGTACGGGAGGTCATCCCGGAATTAACGCCCAAGGATTTGCCCAATATGAATTGTGAGCAAGAGCATCAACAGCAGTATGTTGAGCCTGGGAAGCCTCTAGAAATCAAACACTGAGCCTGTCGAAGTGCGGGATTTTTGGAGAGCGTGGACTCTCAGCGATGAGGGTCAGAATCCCCCGCATTCTATGCGTGGGGTTCTTCAATAAAAATGCCTTGCTACCCTCAAAAGGCTTAATATTTTTGATGGAGTCAATAAACGCTTTCGCAAAAACATTAGCAACAACAATGCCCCTTTGTTTTCCGTCTGTCCCATAAATGGGAGTGCTGTAGCGAATAACTGGCTTGTAGGGAACCTCAATTTTACCTTTCTCCCGATTGAGGTTGACAGGAGAAACATAGACTTCTCCTGTTTTTAACTGCATCGTCTTGATAAAATATTCAGTCTGAGCTTTGTTTTGTAGTTCGGTGGTAGGAATCACTTTACCCTGGACTCCATCTGAATCTACACGCACCATTTCGTTACCGTTTTCATCCAAATAACGTAACTGCATATAATAGGGTTTAACCTTAGCCATCTCCAGGAATATGGCGTTTAGCTGATTAGTCCAATTTTGGTAATCGAGATTGTCTTTGTTGTCAATTTCATTTTCTCTAGCGATCGCAATTTTTTGAACTGGTGGCACTTTGCTAAGAAACAAAACATCTTTGTCGATACTATCTAAAAAATCTTGAATTTTTTCAGCATTGTAAGTTAATACATAATTAATCTGATTCAAGGCTGAATTAGTCAATGCCTGAGTTGAATTATACGTGCCATACCAGCCAATAATTGAGACTGGAATAATTGTACTTAAAATTAGCATAACCAGAATTTTATTCTGGAGTTTTTTGAAAAAATTTAAATTCATGGAGATTTTCCTGAAGAAGCTTAATTTTTGCGTGCATTTCTGAGCGGAATCAAAAAATTGGATCGATCTGAAATCTGAAATCTGAAATTGTCCCTCTAGCTGACACCCATTGCCTTCAGAGCTTGGGCCGCTTCATTGAGTCTTTGGATGCCAACTTTGGTTTGAGTAATGCCACTGGCAGTTTGTTGGGCACCGGAGTTGACGGTGTTCATGGCAAAGACGACTTGTTCGATCGCGATCGCTTGCTGTTTAGACGTGAGCGAAATTTGTTGTGAACTTATGACAATACTGTTGACAGCAGCGACAATACTTTCAAACCCCCCTTCCTTTTCTGCGATCGAGTTAGCATCAGTGATGCTTTGAATAGTGACTAAAAGGCTATTAATTTTCTCTGCCGAGCTTTTACTCTCGTCCGCCAATTTGCGAATTTCACCAGCTACTACTGTAAAGCCTTTACCATATTCTCCAGCACGCACCGCCTCAATGGTTGCGTTTAATGCCAGCATATTTGTCTGACTTGCCAATTGGCTGACAATGTTGGTAATTGTACCAATTTGGTAGGTTTGTTCGCTCAAGCGGGCTACTTGGTGAGCGACACGACGCGCTGCTAGGGTGGACGCTTCCGCTTGTTCTACGGCTTGCCTAGAAGAAGCTCCCAACTCAGTCATTGTAGTGGTGGTTTGATTTACCGAACTTGCCTGTTGGTTGGCAATGCGTTCCTGCTCCTCAACTGTGCTGGTAATTTCGATCCCAGATGTAGAAATTATATTAACGACACGGCTGATCGATTGGAGGATCTGCTTGCTTAAGAAGAAACCCAAAATAATAGCTGTGAGCGGGCCAATTGTCATCCCCACAAGCACCCAAAATTTAGTCTGGCTGATATCCAGATTCGCTTCCTTATTACTATTATTTGACTGCTCTCGGTTGTTCTCCGAGTTTTTTACTAATGATGCTGATACCATCGCAGACGGAACACGATTAGCTCTTCCTTTCTGACTAAGTTTGTTAAAAACGTCCATAGCAGCTTTAGCTGCTGTCATTTCTGGCGAATTACTCTTACCCTGACTGATTAACTGTAGCTGTCTTTCAAAAGGATTCAAAATTCCCAGCTTCTCGAATTCTTGATTAATCTGTAAAAATTCTTCATGACTCTGCTTCCATTTATCCCAATCCTGAATCACTTGTTTGTATAATTTTTCTTCCTCTGAAGTGCGTGGAATCGGTTCGTATTGCTTAAAGCCATCGTTGATCTGTTCCCAAGCTCGATCCATTCTGGTTAATTCAGCTTGCCTATCTGCTTGGGTTGCCTTAAGATTAAGGAGCGCTCGCTCTGAGGACTCAATTTGCGTTTGTCCTTCGTTGATTTTCCATAACCCCTCAATACTCGGTAGGTTATTTTGACCTATATTATCGATGTGTGCGCTCAACCGGGAAGTGGAGTCATACCCCACCCAGGCAACTACTAACACAATCAAGCCCATCATTATAAAGGCACTCATCAGTCTCGTTTGTAACTTCATGTTCCAAAACATACTATTTCTCCTGCTTTTTGCTTGCTTCAACAGAGTTACGGCGTTTTCAACTGAACTTATACATTAAAGGTGAGCTACATTTTATAGCTAGGGGCTAGAGAAAGTTTTGAGTTTTGAGTTATAGCAACCGCCAAGGCGATTAGGGCAGTAGGGGCGAAGCATTCGGGTAGTAAATCTTCGGTTTTAACCAATAAATTATATGCCCGAATGCTTCGCCCCCTCCCCAGATTTATGGCTTAACCGCCTTGGCGGTTGCTATACTCCCCTCCCGCCAAAGATATTGCATATTTTAAGTCTAAAGTCAAGGCTATACTGAGATATTTGTCCTACTCTCCATCAGTCCTAATCAACTAAGTTGTTTCCTACCTAATCCAAAATTCAGGTTGAACTTTCTCCCAACTCCCCCAGTCTAAAGGGACAGTTATTAACCATTTAGGTTTTGCTCATGCAATCGAAATTATTTGCGCTGATAGGGACTACCGCCGCACTTGCGATCTCCACGGGTTTGGTCGCTTCAACTCAGGCTACCCCAGTTCCTACTTCTTCAGGTCAGCCAATGGTTCTAGCTCAGGGAGGAATGGCTTCTCTGAATCTCACTTCCGATCAAAAAACACAAATGGGACAAATTCGCGAATCTACTCGCACTCAGATCGAAGGTATCTTAACACAAGAGCAGAAAAATCAATTGAACGCCGCCAGGGAACAGATGAGAGCGCGTCGGCAGCAAGGAGGTCAAGCCGGTCAACCAGGTCAACCAGGTCAACCAGGTCAACGCGGTCAACGCGGCCAACGCGGTGAAATGTGGTCTTCGCTGAATCTCACTCCCGAACAAAAAGCACAAATGCAACGAGTCAGGGAGGAATCTAAGCAACGAATGGAAGCTGTTTTGACTCCAGAGCAGCGCCAACAAATGCAACAGATGCGTCAAAATCGTCCAAATCGCCGTCAGGCTCAATAATAACGCAAGTTGCTAGTTATATAGTTGAGGTTGGTATTAGGTACGTTGTTGCGATGCCGCGCTCTTATTACAACTGGGATAAGAGCGCGGTATCGCAACAACATACCCAGAAAGCAAGTAAAAGGAAAAAATTATGCCAACTAAACAAGATTGGGAATGGTTAGCAGCCGGTTCTGAATATCAAACTGCACAAGCAATCCAGCAACTCTTGCAGGAGGAAAAGTGGATGGAAGCAAGCGTTGGCCTGTACGAACTAATTGAATCAATGGGAAAATCGAAAAAATTGGCGCTGAAAAGCCAGCTAATTAGACTGATGGCTCATGTTATCAAGTGGAAATGCCAGCCGGAACGCCTGGGTTCTAGCGGGGCTATAACTATTCTTTCGGCTCGTCGAGAAATTGAAGATATTCAGGAGGAAATTCCCAGTTTGAACCGAAATTTTATTGAATCTGTCTGGGATAAATGTTTTAATGCCGCTGTGAAAGAAGCTGAAATTGAAATGGGTAAGCTGTGCGAATTAACTTCGCTTTCTTGGTCAGAAGTGTTTGAGGAAGAGTACATATTGATCGAAGGAAAAAATCATGCCAACTAAACAAGATTGGGAATGGTTAGCAGCCGGTTCTGAATATCAAACTGCACAAGCAATTCAGCAACTCTTACAAGAGGAAAAGTGGATGGAAGCAAGCGTTGGCCTGTACGAACTAATTGAATCAATGGGGAAATCTAAAAAATTGGCGCTGACAAGCCAGTTAACTAGATTGATGGCTCATGTTATTAAGTGGAAATGTCAACCTGAACTTCGGAGTTCCAGTTGGATTATTACCATTCGTTCTGCACGTCAAGAAATTGCAGATATTCAAGAAGAAGTCCCCAGCTTAAATCGTAATTTTATTGAATCTATCTGGGATAAATGTTTTAATAGAGCGGTGAAAGATGCTGAAGATGAAATGGGGAAGCTGTGCGAATTATCCGCTCTTTCTTGGGAGGAAGTCTTGACCGAAGAGTATGCTTTATTTAAACGAAATTGAGACGATTTTTAAGAGTAAAATTTGGTTTAAAAATTTAATCTTTTTGCCTATTGCTATTAATTGATTTTTATGCTAATATGTAAATGTCATAATGCGAATCTGTTCGCTCATATAGCTCAATCGCTATATTGTTATATTATCAAATTTTCATAGTCTGGAATGCTTGCTACACAAGGACTGGCGGACAGGGATGATTTAGATGGTGGAAGCGCGTAGAGTTTCGCGCTGTAATTCCAGCAAATCTCGAATACCTTTTTCGGCACAATCGAGTAGTTGGTTGAGTTGGGAACGGCTGAAAGTGCCATCCTCAGCGGTTCCTTGGATTTCGATAATGCCGAGATTTTCATCCATCACGACGTTGAAATCTACCTCAGCGGCGACATCTTCAGGATAGTTGAGGTCTAAAAAAGGCTCACCCTGCAAGAGTCCTACGGAAATAGCGGCGACTTGGTGACGGATAGGCGATCGCACCAACTTTCCCTGCTCAACCAACTTTTCCATAGCATCGGCGAGTGCCACAAACCCGCCAGTAATAGCAGTCGTGCGCGTACCCGCATCCGCCTGCAAAACATCCGCATCGACAATAATGGTACGTTCTCCCAGCGCCTGCAAATCTAAAGAGGCTCTTAAACTGCGTCCGATCAAGCGCTGAATTTCCTGAGTGCGTCCAGACAATTTCAGAAATTCCCGTTCGTGGCGTTGAGGAGTTGCGCCTGGGAGCATTCGGTACTCAGCAGTCAGCCAACCCTTGCCCGTACCTTCCAGAAATTTCGGCACGCTCTCTTGGATACTCACATTACAGAGAACTTGGGTGTCACCGCAATGGGTAAGGACAGATGCCGCAGCAAAGCGAGTAAAATTTCGCTCAAAACGAATCGGTCGCAATCGATCGGGTTGTCTGCCATCAGGACGCTGCCAGGACATCGCTTTTGCCTCAAAATCGAAATTCACGTTACAGCATAGCCCGAATACTCAGCTTTTACATCCTTATTCTCAGATACTTTTAATAGACCTCTCCAGAAATTAAAGGTGCTAACCCTTGAACCCTTGTAGAGTAGAGACGTTGCATGCAACGTCTCTACATTCTTTGAAAGGAGAGGTCTAATGATCGACGATCGCTCAACCTGGGGACGATCGAGTAAAAGTCCGGCTCTCAAGTTTCTGCAAGATGTCTTGCTGCACTTTTTCTGGAGGTTGGTTGCCGTCGATGGAGAGTAGACGTTGGCGATGTTCATAATAATCCAGAATGGGAATAGTCCGCTCTTGGAATAATTGAATGCGACGCTTGATGATTTCCGGTCGATCGTCGGGAAGACTACGCGCCACAGATCTACTCATCAACACCGATTCTGACACATCCAACCAAATTGCCCAGTCGAGGTGTTGTCCCAAATCGTCTAACAAAAAATCTAATTCCTCAGCTTGGAAAGCAGTGCGCGGATAGCCATCGAGTAACCAACCGTCGGCGACATCAAATAACAGCAGCCGCAGACGCATAAACTCAATCATAGCTGGATCGGGTACTAATTCGCCCTTTTCCACATAAGCCTGCGCTTGGATACCTAATTCGCTCCCGGATGCGATCGCACCCCGCAGTATATCCCCAGTAGAGATAGAAGGGACATTCAGATGGGTTGATAGTCGTCGTGCCTGAGTTCCCTTACCTGCACCTGCGCCTCCCAAAATTACCAGTCTCACAGCATTCTACTCCAAGAGCAAGTGGAATCCTTGAATCGACTCAAGCTTACCATCAAACCTGCGATCGCTCTTTCCCGTGCTGGAGCGCCTCGTCAATTCTGCTCAAACAGAGAGATTTTGACTTCCTTTGGCTCTTGACGTACTTATATATATAGTGTTTTACTATGTAAACCAATCTAAAATTGCACTAGATATTGTTAAGCGAACCGGATAGGCGGCATTTTGCGTGCTGTCAAATTGTTCGTTACCCATCAATGGTTGATATATGGTTGCCCAGCTAGAAACTCCCACTCTTAATACTGAACGTCGCCAACTCACCACAGTTGAAGGACTGCTGCAAGTCTTCACCTCATCTCACCGCACCTTTTTTACCAGCGTCATGGCGCAAGCCCTGAGAATTGCCGGACAAGGAACCCCTGTTTTAGTGGTGCAATTCCTTAAAGGGGGAATTAATCAGGGATACGATCGTCCGATGCGCTTAGGAGAGTATTTAGATTGGGTTCGCTGCGACTTACCCCGCTGTATCGACACGCCACATCTGGACGATGGAGAAATGCGATCGCTACAACAGCTGTGGCAGCACACGCAAAAAGCTATATTTGAAGGCAAATATTCTCTAGTCGTTCTCGATGAACTGAGTTTAGCCATTACCTTTGGCTTAATCCCAGAAACCGAAGTGCTGGAAGTCATCAAAAGACGCCCCAGCCATGTGGATATTATTTTGACAGGCCCAGAAATGCCAGAGGCGATTTTGGATATAGCCGATCAGATTACAGAGATGCGTAGAAGCGATCGGCCTTAATTTGACGAAACTGATAATGGTTTCGTTAAATTCCGTAGTTTGCACTCCTGTAGAACGCTCTTAAGCTGAGTCAAAGCATCCTCATAGTCATAGAATTGAACCTCATGGATGACAGTGGGGATGCCGCGTGGAAACCTCGATATTACTTTACCTTTTTCGTATACAAGAATGATGGGTATAGAATTTGTTTCCGCATAAGCTAATTCCATCCCCACGCCAAGAGAAGGATGGCCAACGTAGGCAATAACTAAGTCGGATGCACTGACTTGGTTTTTGTCTGTCTCGAAAACCTGACGAGGGGTGACATCAGGATTATTGATAGGATCGGTGTTTACATGGGGAACATAAGCCTGAAAACCCATTTCTTCGCCAACTAAGGCAATGGCTTCATAGAAAGCTTTGATTTCTGCTGGTTGCTCAATACCTGTCAATGGGCCAGATATGTATACTTTCCCTATGCTTATTGTATTCATCATTTAGATATGGGTTTTAAGAACCTGTCATAAACTATAGGAGCTATCACAGCTAAAAATGCTGCTATAGAAGCACCTATGGTTGGATTAATAATAGATGCTCCAATCCCAACTATTAAAGCTACGACACCCAAAACAATCAATAAGAAAGTCCGGAATTCATTGGCCTTTTCTATCCCTTGTTGTTCTTTATTTTTTTCTTTTTCTATTCTTTCTTTTTCTGCTCTGGCTATACCCAAAAGTTGCTCCCAAAGCTCTTCCCGGTTATTAGATGTGTCCCGATTTGCTTCAGATGCAAGGTCTACTCTATAGAAACAAACTGTGCATAAACGCTCTTCAAATCTGAGTTCTGTAGAGCTATTACGATTGTTATGAATTGAAATTAATAGTTTACCTGTCCAGCCGGGGTCTATAGTAGTCGATATATCAGATAAGCCCTTGGTAATAATCTTGGACACTATCGAGTGTACGGTAGCTGAAACCTTTTTAGAGAGGCTGATAGATTCTAAGGTTCTAATCACTACCGTATCATTAGCATCAATCTGAATCTTTCCATCTCTTTCAATTTCGATAACAGACTTTTTATTCCAAGAAAATCCCTGTTTTCCTACTCTTAAGTCATACCCAACAGGGGTGAGGGAGCTTTTATCGAAAGGTTCTATTAGTAGTCCGTCTTGCGGATTTTTTTGATAATCGTCTAATGCTTTCTCTATATCTTTATCGCTAAACATTGTCAAGCTCCATTAATATTAGTTTTAAAGTTTTGTAAGGTAGGCAACGCCCACCAGAAATTTCGCAATTCTAATAAAACGCTGTATTACGTCTCGACAAACCTGGCAATCGATGTGGGATTGAGCAGAAATAAAGCCGATTTTTTTGCCGTATCCTCAGATAGCTGGATTTGTTTTAACGTAACTAGCCCATCGTTGATAAATGAATCTCTGACAATAGCGTTGTTACCGCCGTTAAAGGGAGTTTCGTAAAAAACTTCCCCAATTCCTGCTGAAATGATTAATTTTAAGCAGGAGAGACAAGGTTCTAAGGTGACGTAAATACTAGCACCATCAGTAGGTATACCATGTTTGGCAGCTTGCGCGATCGCATTTGCCTCCGCATGAACCGCACGCGATGGCATATCCTTGCTAGCATCGCAGCTACTTAGTCCAGGATAGCAGAATCCTTGGGCAGTACAATGAGCAGAACCGGAAGGCGAACCATTGTAACCTGTTGCTACAACCTGCTTATTTTTCACAATTACAGCGCCAACTGGGAAAGCAAGACAAGTTGAACGAGTGGCTGCCAGTTTAGCCAACATTAGAAAGTATTCATCCCAGGTTGGTCTTTGAGAAGATTCGTTCACTATTACCTATCCTGAATATATTGTTTACCCGTTTTTAAACAATCGGCTGCTTTTTGTAATTCCAATCCTAAATAGCCAGCATGATCTGGACGGATAGCCGGAGAAGCATTGCAAATTTCCCTTATAAGTTTTAGTGCATCTTTGCTGGAGTAACGAGCAACTATTTCCCCGCTTCCGGGAGTTGTTTGAGAAACAACTATCTTATTATCTGCAATTTCAATTAAGAAATTTCCAGATGGGTCGCAGTAGTCCATCTGTTTGCAAATAGCAGAATACTGCTGTTTAATCAACCTATCTGCATTCTCCCATGTATCGTCATATATATGAGCTGACTGGCTAACTGTAATCAGTGGCCCCATTTTTAGAGTGTAATGAGAACGGTTGACAATTTCATCTCTGATATGCTTTTGCAGTGCCCTAAGCCCCATAGCATTGGCAACCCATGCTCCAAACATATCGTTACTTCTGAGCGTGGCTGTCAGACTAAGTTCGCCATTCACGACTCTTACCCAAATGTGGTTCAGGCATGGTGAACCACTATGCTGATGATCGGAAGTACCATCTGCTCTGCGGTTAATATTTCCGCCCGAATCCCAGAGATTCATGACAGCGCTAGCAGCGTCTATTTCTCCGATGAGCTTCTGAATTACATCCTCAATCTGGTCGCGTCCAAACCAAGACCGGAGTCTTTGTGAGTAAGTATACTTCACACCCTCTATATAAGTAGAATCTTCTAAAATTTCAGGAATGTAGTTTTTGATAGTTTCTGGATCGACGGGTAAATAATTTGGTTCGGGAAAATAGAAATCTTCAGGTTCATCAGTAACAACAGCCATTAAATCGATCAATTCTTGAATATATCCATCGTAGCCAGTAGGCCGAATTGTTCCATCTCTTTTAATTCGATGAATGATTTTCACCCAAGTTTCTGCAATATTCTTGCCTTCAATTCGATGTCCGTATAGTGGCCCTGGTAGGACAGTTGGGGCTACTTCAACTTGGGGAAATTCTAGGGACTTCCCCCACGGCTCAACAGCATCTTTTTCGACACAGGACTTTACTTGAGTTACTGCATCAGTAATTGATTTTGCTTCAAAACATTCTATAGATTGCCGTAACTTCTCTAAAGCGCTAGCTTCAATTTCAATATCAATGTAACCTGTTACTCTAGATTTAATCACCCAGGAATCGCGCCCGGTATCGCTTTTTCCCGCCGCAAAACCGTTACAGAAAAAGTCTCTTAGGCACTCGCATCCGCCAGCATTGTTGTCTTCTTTTGTGGCGTTTATAATAATTAGATATCTTACGTGTGGATTGGCTAGCAGATTCCTAATCAGGAAACTAATGCCTCTAGTTGGAGAGTAAAGCTGACCAATTACAGCATACTCATGCGATCGCAAGTGTTTAGCGATCGCATCTTTGACTGTCCACCCACTCACCACCGCCGCTTGCCCAGTCCCGCAAATCAACTGGTTGGGCTTGTACATTGCCTTGTATTGGTATTGGGTTGCCTGACCCGTTGCTATCATGATTGGCTTAAAATAAGAAAAACTACCAACCTACGATTATAGACTGGTCTAAACATTTCTATAAACTATTTAATTTAATCGCAGTCTGGACAAGCAGAACAGCTTTTTTATGAATTTTTGTAAAGTTTTCTTGCTATATAAGCATTATTGGCTTATATAGGAAGTTTTTGTAGGCAAGAAAAAATTGCTTATTATACCATAATAGTTAGCCATAGCTTAAAAATCTTTACTTTGAAAAATAGGACTCTCAATTACTTAGCAAAAGTATTTTCAATAAAATTTACTATCTTCTGGTGAACAGCACTTTTCTCCTCTGTCCCATCCACCTGCAACGCCAAACCTTCGTACTTGCTAAATATATCTTGATAATTCTTGCTGACTCTAGCCAGTTTCTCCTCATTTTCGTAGATGTCTTTGACCGATCGGTCCCTTATCCTTGTCAGCGCCACCTCAACAGGTATATCAATATATATTACCAAATCTGGATTGGGGAATCCATCATTCAGACTGCTGACCAATTCCCAATCTTCTTGAGTATTCCAATGATACGCTAAAGAAGAAAAAAAGTATCTCGTACTAATTACCGTAAAATTATCGTCGATCAACTTAAATACACCATCAACTTCATTAAATAAATGATCGTATCTGTCAGCAGCAAATAAATAAGCCATCTGTTCGTCAAACTTCTGACTATCATTAACAAAAAATACTCTTCTTTTCAGCGCTTGTCTGATCAAATTACCAACAGGCCCATTAGAGGGTTCGTAGGTAACTACTGCTTGGTAACCTTTCGCTGTAAAATAATCTTTTAGCAGGTTAGATTGCGTCGAAGTGCCAGAACCATCAATACCTTCAAAAACTATAAACAAATTTTTCATTTTATGTAGTTACTAATTTTCTCAGCAAAAAGTGGCATTTTAATCTCGCTCAGCTTAATAATTCATTCACCGCCACGCTAAAACCTTGGAGAACACTTTGAGTGTTAACTACATCATTTGGATTCAACAAAAACCAACGTTCTGGCGTCTTAATCAAAACTAACTTTTCTTCGGGAAACAGCAACCAGACTTCCTGACAACCTGATTCTAAATATTCCTTAGCTTTGGCGAATAACTCCTCAGCACTGTCATCAGGAGAAGCAACTTCCGCAATTAGCGAGAAACTTTGGGGACATACCGTAAACTCCCCTAACTGCTGTAATAATTCACCAGTAATATAAGCTACATCAGGACGGCGAGCTTGTTTGTTAGTTCGACAAAGTGCTTCTGTCACAACTTTCCCTCCCGCTCCGTTAGAGAGGACATAATTTTTCCAGCAATAAGTAAGTTCAGCTTGAGCCACACCATGCTTGAATGTCATTCCTGTTTTCTCCACTAATTTGCCATCAACCCACTCCATTCTCTCAGGTGGATGGAGTATAAAATCTTCGATGGAAATGAAGTTTTGCGACTGTAAATCAGCCGTGATTTTTTCGTCTGACTGGAAATCTTCGGGAAGATTTTCTGTTGCTTGTAGTTCGGCTGGAATCGTTGGTAAAACTGTACTAATTACCATTGCTACTACCTCATATTTACAACTTAAATTACCATCCAACTGCTGATTATTGGACTCACTCACCTACACAGATTTACCTGAAATTGAAAATTGATATAACCCCCGTTCAGAGCAATGCTTCTACTAAACCTTGCGCTTAATCAGGATTAAACAATTTCTGCCATCTTGCGATCGTTTGTAAAGCACTTCGTCTGCTATGCGTCGCATCAGGAACCAGCCAACTCCGCCTTCCTGGGCTGTACCTGGCTTATACTCCACTAACGTACTGGGATCGAAAGGTTCGCCTCGATCCCAAATTCGGATTTCCAGACATTCATCCCATAGAGTTAACTCAATGTCAATAGGAGTCTCTGGAGGTAAACCTTTATGGGCGTGGCGAACTGCGTTGGTAAAGCCTTCGACGAGGGCTAACTTAAGTTCGTCGAGGGCTAAGTTGAGGCGATCGCTTCCATCTGCCACCCAGGAAAGCTTACACTTATTCTGGAAGCAGAATCGATCGAACCATTCCAGTACCTCGTTGAGCAAGTTCAAATCACTCTTAACTCTCAGATGGTCTTTCTGCAACATTCCTGGGCTTTTCCACCATTTTATTGAAGTATGGAGCATATTCAATACCCAAATTTCAAAACTTGTTTGCCACTACTGATTAATACTTAATGGTGACATAGAAGGGCGAAAATTTGCCAAGCCTAAGTAGCGAATACCCTCTGGTTTGGTGTCAAAGCGGCATGGCAAAACTTCTAAGCCGATCGCAACTGCCTCTCTTAACATTTTGCCATAAACTGGATCGGCACAATCTCCAGGCGCGAACTCAGTACAGTCGCCACGATCGATCAGATAAAGCATCACCGCCCGCGCTTGCGGCAAAATCCCCATCAGTTCCCGCAGATGCTTCTGTCCCCGCGTCGTTACCGTATCGGGAAATAGCGCCAGCCTCCCTTGTGCCCAAGTAGTATTTTTTACTTCTAAATATATAGGTACTTCGGGATCGCTTCCCGTCAGAAAAAAATCTACCCGACTACTTTTATCCAAACCGTAAATTACTTCTCCTTTAATCTCGCTGTAATTGCCCAGTTGTGGAAACAAATGTTTTTCCAAAGCTAACTTTACCACCTGATTTGGTAAAGCGGTATTAATTCCTACCCAAGTCGGTTCGTTATCGCAAACCTGAATCATCTCCCAAGTGTAGGGCAGTTTGCGTTTAGGATTGTTACTTAAGGAAACCTGCACCAAACTTCCAGGAGTGCAAACCCCGGTCATTGGCCCAGTATTCGCGCAATGAGCCGTAATTACCTCGCCTGTAGCTAATTCAATATCTGCAAAAAATCGCTTATAACGTTTGAGCAAAATGCCAGGATAGAGAGTTGGGTAACGGTAAATCCAATCAGATGTCATCAGCTAAACCCTACATTCTTTTTTTTTCATTGCCAAAGCAGCTAAGGCATCTAGCTTAATCTTTGATAAATACATTTGTTTTGCTAAATCTGGGGGGATAAATCCAAAATTTCCAAAATCAGTGATGTCCATAAAATTTTCTAAACTGGGTAAGTCGGAATAGAAAGTTTCGGTGGACATAGTTTTCGGAATTGCCAAATTCACGATTGAATAGTAGAACTACCTTTAATCATTTTTAACTGTTCGTGTCTGTAAACAAAAAACCCTCTCGAACTCTGGCTGGAATTGCGGGAATTGTCGCAGTCGCCACTCTGATTAGCAAAGTGTTTGGTTTGGTGCGCCAGCAAGCGATCGCAGCCGCCTTCGGAGTCGGTGCAGCCGCCAACGCCTATAGCTACGCCTATATTCTCCCAGGTTTTTTGTTAGTCTTGCTGGGCGGTATCAATGGGCCATTCCACAGCGCGGTTGTCAGCGTATTGGCAAAGCGGGGCAAACAAGAAGCCGCTTCCATTGTAGAAACAATCACCACCATTGTCGGTGCAGGACTGCTGCTGGTGACGATCGCGATGATTATTTTTGCAGAACCACTCATCAATATAGTGGCACCGGGGCTAAATGATACTCCCGGGGTTAGTCCGCTTACCAAAACGATCGCCATCCAACAACTTCAGATTATGGCACCGATGGCATTGCTAGCTGGGCTAATCGGCATTGGTTTCGCCACCCTTAACGCCGCAGATCAATACTGGTTACCCTCCATCAGCCCTTTATTTTCCAGCATTACAGTCATCGGGGGACTTGCCGTTTTAGCCATGCAGCTGGGCCACAAAGTTACCCTACCCGAATACGCCATCCTGGGAGGACAGGTTTTAGCCGTAGGAACGCTTACGGGTGCTATCTTGCAATGGTTAGTACAAGTAATTGCCCAGTGGCGATCGGGTTTGGGGACATTACGCCTGCGCTTTGACTTTCAGCATCCAGGAGTGCGCGAAACGCTCAAACTTATGGGCCCAGCCACCTTTTCCTCCGGCATGATGCACATAAACGTTTACACCGATTTATTCTTTGCCTCCTACATCCCTCAAGCCGCCGCCTCCTTAAGCTATGCCGGACTCTTAGTACAAACGCCTTTAGGAATTATCTCTAACGTTCTCTTAGTACCCCTACTGCCCATATTTTCCCGACTTGCCGCCCCAGAAGATTGGCCGGAATTAAAACTGCGAATTCGCCAGGGATTAGTTCTCACAGCCCTTACCATGTTGCCTCTCGGTGCGATCATGGTGGCATTATCAGTGCCAATTGTGCGCGTAGTTTACGAACGCGGTGCATTTAATCGGGAAGCATCCAGTTTAGTAGCATCTCTGCTAGTTGCTTACGGCATCGGGATGTTTTTCTACCTGGGGCGGGATGTACTGGTGCGAGTATTTTATGGCTTGGGCGATGGCGTCACGCCGTTTCGGATCAGTATGGTGAATATCTTCCTCAACGCCTTGCTGGATTATGTCTTGATCGAACCTTTCGGCGCACCTGGTTTGGTTTTTGCCACTATGGGCGTAAACTTTGCCTCGATGGTGATGCTGTTATGGCGGCTGAATCAAAGACTCAACGGTTTGCCCTTGCGGGAATGGGCGATGCCGTTGGGAGGTTTGGCAGGTGGTAGCGTTATTGCTGGTTTCGTCAGCTGGGGAACGAATTACGGCTTGCAACAAATTTGGGGCAGTGAAGGCTTTTTGGTGCAGTTGCTGCAACTGTGCGTAGCTGGCTTAGTCGGTTTATGTTTGTTCGGTTTCTTTGCTACCAAGCTGAAGTTGCCAGAAGTGGATATTTTTGTGGCGCGTATTCGCCAGAAATTCTTTAAATAGCAGTACAGCCCTTTTCAGGTGCGTGATATCGTTTCCGGTTGCATCGTTAGTACATGAGTGAGGTCGTCCAATTTTCTGCTGTCATCGTTGGTTAAATTTTTACCGCAGATGAAGACAGATACACGCAGATGAACGCAGATAAGAATAAGAACAGGAGTTTTTTAGGTAACCGATGCGTAAGGACATGATATGAGGTAAAGAGAAACCCGGTTTCTTCAAGAAACCGGGTTTCTGGGGTACACCGATACTCCTACATTTTCCGCTGATATTCTTCGAGGATATCCATCAAATTGACCTGGCTGGCCGTGGGTATCATATCTGCCAACGGAATCTCGCGCCGTCCGCCTAACTTGACGGGGATATCTTCCAGAATTTTTAGTACTTTGCTTTCTTCTAGGGAATTATCCGCCAGCATGGGATAAACTCGATCGGCTACGACGGTATGCAAATGGGCTTCCCGCAAGAAGAGATGCCATTTGGCAATGTCGATATAAACATTTTCGCCGATTTCTGCGGCTAGCGCTTCGATCGCTTCTGAGGTGTTGGTCTTAGTCATAGGACTTACTCTGGTTAAAAGCTACTTCGATCCTAATCGAATCAACGCTAATCCCAGAGTAAATCCCCAATTGGCAAGAGTCTTGAGTCTATCCTTGGGGGGATTTTGTGGCTGTGTTCTGGGATGGAATTGTCGGTTCGGAGTAGTCTGCGATCGCAAAAATATACACCGCATGGGCAACCAAAACCAGCGCCCAGCCGCCTGTTACCCAGTTTAACCAAGGCCATTCGGCATTCCGCAAGTTGTGGAAAAACCACAAACCGGAATTAGAAGCGGCAAAAATTCCGACATGAATAGCAAAGTTCATGCGATCGTCCAATTTGCGGTAGGCGGGTTCATTGCGATCGGGTTTGCGGGGCCAACGAGGAGGCATGGAATATCTCTAATGAGTGGAACAAAGTTAGTACTTAACTAAATTGTAGGATAAGACTGAATAATTCTTTTGATTGAACTGATAAAGTGATAAAAACTGCGGGAGCGTGTGTTTTCAATATTCAAGTAAGGTGCTATCATTCGCGAACCGTTTATCTTCTGGTATTCAGGTACAAGCGATTTCAATTCTTTTGATGGACTGCCAAGCTCATCGGGATTTCGGAATTTTTTTTGATTTTGTCGTGGGGAAAGATTGGTTTTATCATAAGCTTTTTCCACCGCCTCTAAATCAGCAAGATACCAGCTTTCCAGTTCGCGACAGGCAATCCGGACAATCGCTTCAGACTTATTTGCTTCTTCGCATTTTTGTTTAAGTTTGGCTTTAATAGCTTGACAACCCCCAGAGTCCCGATCGCGCAGTATGATGAATGTTGCATCAGGATTCTTATATGAGCGGAGTTTTCCTACCATCTGCTTTTCAAGGTCTTGCTTACCCTCAAAAACAATATATCGAACAACTATGTTTAGTTCTTCGTTTAGTTCTTCTGGTATTAGATTCGGTAGAATACCTTCAATCATCGCTTTTGCGGATACTTCTTCGAGTAAAAAAACAAGCTCTCTCATAGCGGGTCAGCCCCTTCAAAAAAACCCTGTCGCCAGAGATAGCCGAGTTTATCTCCATCATTCATATAGGTTGTGATTTGTTTATCATCACTCGCTCGCTTGACAACTGTGTAACCTCTTTCCTTTTTTAGCCAGAATACCTCTTCAAGTTCGCAACCATTTAAAAAATCAGGGGAATGAGTGGATACAAAAACTTGACCGCCTCGGCGTGCATAATCCCTGAATTCTTCAGCAAGTTCGTTAAGAAGCTTAGGGTAAAGCTGATTTTCTGGTTCTTCCACGCATAGCAATGTATGAGGCTTTGGATCGTACAAAAGCACTAAATAGGCAAACATTTTGATCGTTCCATCAGAGACATACCGCGCCAGAAAAGGATCTTGAAAATCGCCGTCCTTAAACCTAAGTAATACGCGCCCGTCTTCCGTAATTTTTGAATCAACCTCGCTGATCCCAGGGACTCGCTGTTTGAGCTTTTCAATTATTTTCTGGAAAATAGCAGGGTGTCTATTATAGAGAAATTCTGTCACCATCGCTAAGTTTTCACCCTCTTTTGATAGGTGTTCTGCATAACTCGATTCCCTTTCTGGTCGCGCTTGCTGGATGTGAAAATCGGAAATATGCCAGTTTTCAAGCAAATCACCAATTGCTTTACTTGCCGGAAATTTTTCAAATTGTGCCAAACCTTTTAACGCCAGAATATCTGGAGACTTAAGTTCGTGTTCTTCCCGTTTTAACTCTTTGGAATCAGTAATTCGATCGGGTTCATTGATAACAGCCTGTCCCTTGCCTTTGGAAAAATCAATAAACCGCCAAGGCTGACCTTTACTACCCCTTCGGTATTGGAGAATCTCTTTTTCTATTATAGGACGACCATCCTCTTCGTTGATTTTCAAATAATAGGTAACTAATGGTGATCGATCATCTTGACGAAATTTTAATTCAATTTCTATCGGGCCATTTGAATTGCGGCTTCTTACTTCCTGAAATCCTCTCCCGCCTCCTAATTTGGTGAAGGCAACATGAACGTTATCAGTTAAAGCATCTTTGAGAAAACTGAAGACGTTAAAAAGTGTTGTTTTACCCGTGCCATTCGCACCGACAAAAACGCCCATTTTAGGAATTTTCTTAATTTCAACTTCTTTGAAAGCTTTAAAATTTGTTAGGCGGATACTTTCTATTTTCATAACTGACCATTAAACGCTTTTTGCAATAATGAACCAACATTCATCGCCATCTTACTCTTCCCGCAAATAATCGCCTGATTTTCCACCCGTCTTACTCACTAAGCGAATTCCCTCAATTATCATCCCTTTTTCTAACGCTTTTGCCATATCGTAAAGTGTCAGCGCCGCTACAGAAACTGCTGTCAGCGCTTCCATTTCCACCCCGGTTTCTGCCTTTGTCTTGACTTGGGCTTGGATTTGATATCCCGGTAATTCGGGGTCAGGGGTTATTTGCACTTCGACTTTTTGTAATGGTAAGGGATGACACAGGGGAATCAACTGGGATGTCTGCTTCGCCGCCATGATTCCAGCTAACCTCGCCGTCCCCAGCACATCCCCTTTAGGGGCGTTACCAGTTTCGATCGCATCAAATGTCTGGGGCAACATCCGCACTCTGGCGGCAGCTACAGCCGATCGCACTGTTGGCGGTTTGGCTGAAACATCCACCATGCGGGCTTCTCCGCGATCGTCTAAATGAGTCAAAGATGAATTTTCAGAAAAATGTTGCGTCATACGAAAAGCCTGTGTTATTATAAGTTTCTGGCAAGGGCTTGTAGCTCAGTGGACTAGAGCACGTGGCTACGGACCACGGTGTCGGGGGTTCGAATCCCTCCTAGCCCGTCTAAAAAAAAGTAAAAAGGTAAAAGGCAAAAGAAACAATCTTTTGTCTTTTACCTTTTTACTTTTCGCTTTTTAGTTCCCCAAAGGCATAGAGATCCCTTTCTCTACCCAGGGCGAACTTGAGAGAATGGTGTAAATCTTTGCTGCACTGGGTGATGAAAACAATCATCCCTAAAATAGAGAGTCCCGTACTGAGAACAAAGATACCGCGATAGCCGATCGACTCGATCGTAAAACCAAAGACTGGCCCTGCGATCGCAACTCCCAAATCGAACCCGCTAATGCAGATGGCAAAAATCCGTCCTCTTTCCAGGGGAGAAGAACGATCGGAAAGCAGCGCCACCATCATCGGTAACAACGTTCCCGAACCCGCCCCTTCCAAGATACCGCCCAGCAAAAAGGCGATCGCACTTTTAGCTTGCGACAGCATCAGCATCGCCAAACAATATGAGAAAATACTGGCTGTGATAAACAGTCCGCGTCCGTAAACGTCTGAGGCGCGACCGATAAAGATGCGGGAAGTAAAACTGGCTAGTGCAGCTGCGGTGTAAAACCACCCAGGATTCAAATCAATCTTTGTCTCTGTAATGTACAAAGGCACAAACGTAGTCAACGCGCCAAAAGCAAAACCAATCAGCAGCAGCACCAGAGACGGAATCAGCAAACTGCGATCGGTCAAAATTTTCCACAATGGTTTGACTGCCACTTGAACAGAAAGATCTGGGTTATCTTCTAAGCCGATTACCTGCTTCCTTGCTTCTCTAATCTGAGTGACACCTACTAAACTGATGATTCCTAATGCAGCTGCGAAGAGAAACAAGCGATCGTAACCAGCGCCAGCTTGTAGCAAACCGCCAATAGCAGGGCCAAGGGCCATCCCAATCGGAGCAACAAGGCTCATATAGCCAATCAACTCACCCCGCTTACTTATGGGCGACAAATCCACCACAAGAGCGCTATAAGCGGTCGTAAAAGCGGCAATACTGATGCCGTGAAAAGCCCGAATTCCAATCAGCATCGGGATTGACTGCACAAACAAGTAGCCGAAAGGAGCTATAGCAGCTACAGCCGTACCCACAATTAATACCAGTTTCCGACTGCGGCGATCCGCCAAACGTCCCAACCAAGGCCGAAACAACAACAACCCAATGGCAAAAGAGCCCATGACAATGCCAATTTGGCTAGCGTTACCGCCTATGTGCTGAATGTAGAGCGGTAGCGTCGGCAGCAAAGAAGCCAAACTCATCCAGAACAGTAGCCCAGAACCAAATAAAATCAGTAGATTGCGGCGCTGGGGCGGCTCAAGCGTCCAAAAAACTTTCAACTCATTTTCCCCTTTGTCAATAGTCAACAGTCCTTAGTTTTCAACCAATGACAAATGACCAATAACTAACTTACTATTAACTATTCTTAACGATCGGCTCTACAACTTGCCTCACCCGGTAGATTGGTCTTCCCTGAGATTCGTGATAGGTTCGCATCAACAGCTCGGCGAGTAACCCAAAGCTAAACAACTGCACACCAGTTAACAAAAGCACCACAGCCAAAATCAGTAAAGGTCGATTCCCAATCACTTGTCCCAGTCCAAGTTTTAGGAAAGTCAGATATCCCCCCAAAAGTATTCCCAAAAGCATCGAAAGCAGACCCAACAGACCAAAAACGTGCATCGGTCGCGTCAGGAAAGTCTTCATAAACCAAATTGTTAACAAATCCATCAACACCCGGAACGTCCGCCCCAACCCATACTTGCTGCGACCGTAGCGACGAGCGTGGTGTCCCACCGGCATTTCCGTAATTCTCGCCCCTTCAATGTAAGCTAAAGCAGGCAAAAATCGGTGCAACTCGCCGTAAAGGTTCATATCTGCCACCAATTCTGTCCGATAAGCTTTCAGAGAACAGCCGTAGTCGTGTAACTCCACACCAGTAACCCGCCCAATCAGCCAGTTGGCGATTTTGGAAGGAAGCAAGCGAGTAAGAGTGGCATCCTTTCTGTGCCTGCGCCAACCACTAACTAAATCGTAGCCTTCTTCCAACTTTGCCAGCAGTCGGGGAATATCAGCCGGGTCGTTTTGCAAATCTGCATCTAAAGTGACGATCGCTTTACCACGCGCATACTTAAATCCTGCCGCCATCGCCGCCGTTTGCCCGTAGTTGCGACGCAGCAGCACAGCTTTTAGATCCTCGCGGATGGTAGCCTGTTGTTTGAGAAATTCAGCCGACCCATCTTTAGAGCCATCATCCACACAGATGATTTCGTAGGATAATTGGCTGGAGGATAAAATTGTGGCGATCGCCTCCAGTAAGTGGGGCAAACTTTCCACTTCGTCGCAAATCGGTACAACCACCGATACTTCTGGAATCACCCCAGCAGAAAGATTGTTTCTTGCTGCTGAAGAAGCAGAAAATAACGAAGTATTCATCATAGCCAGCCTTTTTGCCTCACACCAACGAGGTAGTTATATCACATAGCTCGCTAAAAGACCGATTCGGCTACCAACTATCGCCGGGGCGTTTCGGCCCCCCTAACCCCCCAAGGAGAGGGGGTAAAATCTGCTCCCCCTCTCCCTTGCGTTGGAAGAGGGGGTTAAGCATCTGTGTTCATCTGTGGTTAAAAATATCTTTAATAGACTTATTGCCAAAATACGAATCTCTAATTTTTTACCGCAGATGAAAGCAGATGAACGCGGATAAACGCAGATGAATCGGATGAAGTATATTGACTGTGGCAATCTTTTCTAATTTACTAACGGTTGATAGCTTTTTACCACTCGCCCATATCTTCGCAACTGCCGATAATAAGACTGACTAACAGCATCCCCCTGTTCCGACAGCACATCGATGCCAATACCATTCCGGCCCATATTTTCACCCGAACTGTGGATGTAAGACCCATTTCCGAGGTAAAGTCCTACATGAGTGGCTTTCTCTTTAGAACCAAAAAATATTAGATCGCCTGGTAGCAGTTCTTCAATAGGAATTGACTGAGTAAAAGCTTCCTGCTGATAGGCATCTCTAGGTAACCAAATCCCAGATGCCGCAAACGCTGCCTGCATCAGCCCAGAACAATCGTAATTTGGCCCCAACGTCCCACCCCAGAGGTAATAATTCGGCTGTTTCATGGCGTTTTGGGTAAAGGCGATTACTGCGGGTAATCGATCGCGGATTTCTGCAACAGAAAGAGCGATCGCACGATAAGGCGTCGTCGCTTCCTGAAGCTGGCTCAAATCTGCGATCGACACCCACCCCGGATAATCATCCTCGCACAGGCAGACCTCAACAGATTTATCCCCATTCCGCGATACTACTCGCAGATGACGCCCAAGATTCGCCTGAGTTGCCAAACGGTTACAGCTTGGGGAATCATAGACATTTAGGTTTGCTCGACACCTGTACTCAATCAATTTGGGATTGCTCATAGTTCACGTGGCGTGATTCATAGTTCATGGTTCGCGGACGGGGATGCAGCCACGAACAACGAATAATTTACCATAAACAATCTACAATATGGATTGCATATCTCTTGTTTCTAGTATGCCAAATTATTAATATTTGGGGAGATACCATTCCCCAATATCAAGGAAAAATCAAGTTTTTTTATTGGGCAATGCTTTGCCCTTGATACCTGAACCAGAAGCTTTGATTCCAGTTTATTAGGAAAAGTGCAAATTTTATACTACCATTTAATGTATCGCGGTATGCAATACATATAAAGTAAACAAAAGCAATAACTATCCGCTTAACGGAATCGGAGTAAGATAGTCTCTATTAGGTACGCTCTACAAACTGGCAGAAGTCAAAGTGAATCGATCGGCTCTTACATTAGAAGTCGGGAACGTAAGTTATAGCAAAGTGCTGAGTGCTTCGGCTTTAGTGCTGAGTGTAAACACAGGGCTCTTTCGGAGTTGTTATGCTTTTGTTCAAAACAATAACATTTTTATTCTCCTGCTCCTCTGCTCCTCTGCTCCTCTGCTCCTCTGCTCCTCTGCTCCTCTGCTCCTCTGCTCCTCTGCTCCTCTGCT
>NZ_JAIQZM010000033.1:39383-63384 GCF_023333595.1 Argonema galeatum A003/A1 | reverse complement strand
CTGTAGAGACGTTTCATGAAACGTCTCTACAATGTTTAGGCCAAAAATTAAAGGGGTAACAAACCCGGATTTGGTATTACTCTTATCTGCGTTCATCTGCGTTCATCTGTTTTCATCTGCGGTAAAAATTTAACCAACGATATAGCAAAGTGCTGAATGCTGAGTCCACACCCGCTGGGGGTTCAAACCCCCAGCTAATAGCGAAAGTCCGTTAAAACGGACTAATCTTCTTTACCAGTCCACTTAGGTACGTACCTAAGCTTTAGCGCCAAAGCTTAGGTACGTACCCCTGTCAGATTAGTATTTAGTCCATTTTAATGGACTTTCGCTATGAGCCTGCGATTTGAATCGCAGGCGGGCTGACAAGCAGCCTTAACCAAAAACAATTTAAGACTGTAAGCATATCTGTTTGATATTACTAGATGAAGAACTTTTAGAGGATTGATAAATAGGAATGATGATGACAAACTCTGTTCCTTTTCCTAAATCCGATGCACAACTTAAAGTTCCCCCATGTTTTTCTACCACAATCTGATAGCTAATGGATAATCCCAAACCAGTGCCTTTGCCTATAGGTTTTGTAGTGAATTGGTAGTCAAACAATTTCTGCTTCACTTCTGACGAGATCCCAGGGCCATTATCTCGAATACAAATTTTGATATATTCACCTCCCTCTAAAACAATTGTGCGAATGATAATTTGATTGGGGTTAGCCTGAATATTGGCAAAGTCGCGCCCAAAGTTTTTTTCCTCTAAGGCATCAATAGCATTCACTAAAATGTTCATAAATACCTGATTTATCTGTCCGGCATAGCACTCCACTAAAGGTAAGTTGCCATACTCCTTAATGACTTCTATGGCTGGATGATCGGGCCTTGCTTTCAGTCGATGTCCTAAAATCATTAAGGTACTGTCTATTCCGGCGTGGATATCCACAGCTTTTTCTTCTGCTTGATCTAATCGGGAGAAATTCCGCAACGACAGCACAATTGCTTGAATGCGTTCGGTTCCTACGCGCATTGAGGAAAGTAATTTAGGTAAATCTTCTTGAAGAAATTCAAGTTCCATTTCTTCTATTTGCTGCTGTATTTTTGGCGTTAATGTTGGCATCTCTATTTGACATATTTCAATCAGCTTCAGTAAATCTTTAACATAACTATTGGCGTATTCTAAATTGCCATGTATAAAATTGACGGGATTATTAATTTCGTGAGCTACTCCCGCTACCAGTTGTCCCAGGCTAGACATTTTTTCGGTTTGAACAAGTTGTGTCTGAGTTTGTTTTAAACTTCTCAGCGCTTCGGATAATTCTGCAGTCCGTTGTTCTACCCGAATTTCTAGCTCGTGTGTAAGTTTTTGCAAGGCTGCTTCGATTTGTTGGCGTTCGGCAATTTCTTGTTGAAGTAGTTGATTTTGTTTGTCGAGTTCATCTTCGGCTAACTCGCGACTTTCTTCGCTTAAAACTAACCACCAAGTGCCTATTCCGGTTAATAATATTAACGGAACATATAAAGCTATAAATACTTCGATAAATAGATAATGAAATAAGGGTGATATTTCTGGCGATCGCCATACTCCTAGATAGTAGACTAATGTAAAAATCAAGGCAAACAATCCAGAGATTAATGAAAATATTTCGATAAATTTAATAACTCTGATACCGTTTTTAGGGGAAATTTTGTCGCCCCAAATTACCCATGATATGGTTGTTCTTAAACTGGCAAAATTTTCGTTGGAGGTCTTACAGCTATCGTGACACTGAGCATCTAAACTGCAACATAACGAACAAATCGATCCATCATATACCGGGCAGTAAGCGGTATCTGCTGGGGCATAATCGCGATCGCAAATACAGCAAGTTAAAAGGGAATCAGAAGTCAAATTGTGGGTATGAAGGTTTTTCCTGGCGATATAGTATTTTCCTTTGGTGATGAAGGCGATCGCAGGAGAGAGAACAAAAGCCAAAACCAAGGCGATGAAGGGGGAATAGGCTTGGGCGTAAATGCCAAAAATGCCGACAAAAGCGGCGATCGCTACGGCTGAAGCGACAACCATTGAGCCAAATCCGACGGGATTAAAGTTGTACAGATAAGCTCGTTTGAATTCGATATAGGAGGGACTCAATCCTAAAGGTTTATTGATAACCAGATCGGCGACTACAGCGCCTACCCAGGCGATCGCAACATTAGAGTACAATCCCAAGATGGCTTCTAAGGTGTGAAATACTCCCAATTCCATCAAGAGTAACGCGATCGCAACATTGAATACCAACCAAACCACCCTTCCCGGATGAGTGTGAGTCAGTCGCGAGAAAAAGTTTGACCAAGCGAGAGATCCTGCATAGGCGTTGGTAACGTTTATTTTGATTTGGGAAATGACTACAAACAAGGTAGCAACCGATAAAACTACGTCAGGACGGGAGAACATATCCGCAAATCCCGCCATATACATATAGATGGGTTCCTTCGCAAGGGACAACTCCACGCCGCGATTAATTGCCAAAGAAGCTAGAAAAGCTCCCCCTAACTGCTTTGCACCTCCTAAAATAATCCAACCTGGCCCAGCTAAAACCACGGCTAACCACCACCGGAAGCGGTTCTCCTTTTTGCGATCGGGCAAAAATCGCAGGTAGTCCACCTGTTCCCCGATTTGAGCAATTAAAGAAAACGATACCGTTGCGGCTGCGCCAAATAACAACGGGTCAAAACCAGCACCACTCGGCGAATTTCCCGCAAAGTTCAGCCAATTGTTAATCGCATTTGGTTCTTTATGGAGAACAAAAATATACGGCAAAATCATTAAGCTTAGCCAGATGGGTTGCGTCCATAGCTGCAACTTGTTGATTAGCGTCACGCCATAAAAAACTAAAGGTATAATTAATAAAGAGCAAAGTATATAGCCAATTGCCAAAGGCAAATTAAAATAGAGTTGCAACGCCTGAGCCATAATTGCGGCTTCTAGGGCAAAAAAAATAAATGTGAATGACGCATAAATTAAGGAGGTAATAGTCGAGCCGATATAGCCAAACCCCGCACCTCTGGTTAATAGGTCAATATCTATATTGTACTTGGCCGCGTAGTAAGCGATCGGTAAGCCTGTCAAAAAAATAATTGCACTGACAGCTATAATTGCCCAGAATGAATTTGTAAAACCATAATTAATGATTAGCGAACCGCCAATTGCTTCCAATGCCAGAAAAGAAATGCCTCCCAGAGCCGTGTTAGCGACCGAAAATTCTGACCATTTGCGAAATGATTTAGGAGCGTAGCGCAGAGAATAATCTTCGATAGTTTCATTGGCAACCCAAGTGTTATAGTCTCGCCGCTCTTTTACAATTTTTCTAGTAGTTCTAGTCATTTTTTTAGGCATAAATTTTGGCTCTGGATATATGACACAAACAGTATTTAGCAGTTCCTGCCTAAATATCACTTATAAGATAGCAAATAGGGAATCAATTTTCTGTAGTCTAAGATACTTAGGCTTTGACGCAAATTTTTAAACATTTTCCTAAGGCAGCTTAACCAATAAAATTTTAAAATGACTTCAATTTTATCTTTTCTACCTCTATATAATTTAAACTTCATCCAATTTTTATAAAAGATGGCCTTTAATAGCGTAAATTCACCATTAATTTATGCAACCGTCACAATAGGTCAATTTTACTTATTTACTGAAGAAGGAAATTGCGATCGGGATTGAACAAGCTGACCGAGGTGACTTGATCGATGGCGAAGAGGTATTTGCAGAACTTGAGGAAGATACCAAACAAATTGAAGCAGAAATGGTTCTTTTGAGACAATTATGCTGTAGGGACAAGGCATCTGAACATAATGTCGGCGAGCCAAGATTTTAATTATGCCGTGTCCCTACAAAAATGTTCACTATGAACATCAGCATCATAATTCTAAAAGACCCAAAAGATTTGAAGAAAATCAACCTTTACATAGCTCAACAAAACCTAGATGCCTCTAGGCGTTTTCAAGCATTAAGGATTTTTGACTTTTGAATGCGTGACTTCCGACGAAGGCACTAGCTATATCCTTTGGCAGATGACCGCTTAGGTAATTATTACTATATTATTTTGTACATAGCAACATTTAACTCATCAAAGCCATAAATATTATGGTTTGGCTCGTTTGATTTTTGCTAGCTGGTAGATAGCTAAAGCCATCTATCCCGATTAGAGAGGTAGATGTATTTTGCGTCACAGATTTGCGACAACCAGTGTTATTTGTGTTTTCTTACCTGGACTAAAACGCAGTTAGTTGCACAAACCTTTTAGCAAAAGCTAGATTTTTACGATCGTAAAGGAGATTAAAATGCGGATTGCTCAGGTTGCCCCATTATGGGAAAGAGTGCCACCTCTAGCTTATGGAGGCATTGAACTGGTTGTTGGCTTGCTTTGCGATGAATTAGTACGATGCGGACATGAAGTTACTTTATTTGCTTCAGGTGATTCTCTTACTCTTGCCAACTTAGAATCAGTTCACCCACGAGCTTTGCGTTTAGATCCTACAGTGAAAGAACCGGGCATTTACGAAATGCTGCACCTCAGTCAGGTGTACGAAAAAGCCCAGGAATTTGACATTATTCATTCCCATATAGGTTGCGCTGCATTGCCTTACGCAAGTCTGGTAAAAACGCCCACAGTCCACACGCTGCACGGTATTTTCACCACCGATAACGAGAAGCTTTTTGTCCATGCTCGCCGCCAGAATTATGTTAGTATTTCCAATTCTCAGCAGGAGCCCAGGCTAAATTTAAACTATGTCGGTACGGTTTACAACGGCATTAACACAAGCATTTACGAGTTTCGCGCCAAGCCGGAACAACCCCCTTACCTTGCTTTTTTGGGTCGAATTTCGCCAGAAAAAGGAACGCATTTGGCAATAGAAATTGCTAAACGATCGGGCCAGCACTTGAAGATAGCTGGAAAAGTAGATACTGTTGATGTGGAATATTACGATCGGGAAATTAAGCCACATATTGATGGCAAACAGATTGAATATTTGGGCGAAGCGAACCACGAGCAAAAGTGCGCCTTGATGGGCGGTGCAATAGCAACTTTGTTCCCAATTACCTGGCGCGAACCATTTGGGTTAGTCATGATAGAATCTATGGCAGTTGGTACACCAGTGATTGCGATGCCGCTGGGTTCGGTACCAGAAGTGATTGCCGACGGAAAGACTGGTTTCTTGTGTAACAGCGTTGAAGAAGCTGTCGCTGCTATAGATAAAGTAGCAAAGATCGATCGCCATGCTTGTCGAGACCACGTGCTGAAGAACTTCAGTATGGAACGCATGACGGAAGGTTATCTAGAGGTCTATCAAAAAATTATCGATCGGCGCTTTGCTCAAAACGGTCATATCCACAGTCCGTCTAGTTTTGTAGCACTATCCTGAGCGAGAATAGTGAAGCTGTAGGCCCTAGCCCGTGCGACAGCGAAACCCAACATCAAAAAGTGCTGTTGGGTTTCGTTACCTCAACCCAACCTACAATGTTTGAACTATGCTGAGCGAGAATAGTGAAGTTCGACGATTGAAGCGCCCAGATGAGTGAGTCCGTAGATGCCCGACAATATGCCCCAGCAACACAACGCAATCGAGCGCCTATTTTGGAGGTACTTTTAGAAGTACTTCCCCCAACAGGCACGGTGTTAGAAGTCTCCAGCGGCACAGGAGAACACGCGGTCTTTTTTGCTCCCCGACTCCATCCCCGCAAATGGATTCCCTCTGACCCCAATCCGCTGGCGCTCCTTAGCATAGCAGCATGGCGATCGAATTTTCCGGCAGATAACTTGTATCCTCCGATCGCACTTGATGTCTGCGATCGCATCTGGGCCATCGAACGGGATGAACTCCCAAAACCATTGTCAAATCTAGACTTCAAGCGTGACGAAATTGTAGCGATCGTCAACATTAATATGATTCACATTGCCCCTTGGTCAGCTTGTTTAGGATTGATGGCAGGCGCGAGGCGGATTCTTCCTCCAGGTGGCATTCTGTATCTCTACGGCCCTTTTAAACAGAGTGGCGTGCATACCGCAGCCAGCAATGCAGCTTTTGATGAGAGTCTGCGATCGCAAAATCCTGAGTGGGGAGTGCGGGATCTCGATGAGGTAGTAGCAGTTGCCCAATCTCAAAATCTTTCCCTACTCAAAACCTATACCATGCCAGCGAATAATCTTTCGATCGTTTTTCAAATGCGATCGACAATTTGAGGCTAGTTTAAGCTGTTAAACATTTAAATTTCTGGGGCTATCTAAGCCAGTCAAGGGCTTCAGCCTCCAAAATACCCAGTTTAAATGCCGAACAGCTGAGAACGCAAAAAGCATCCACCCTTACCAATGACTAGACGGGTGGTGTCTGCGGTGTTGTACGATCGCCTGAATACTTATCCACCATTAAAAATTTGCTTTGCCGTCAAATTCAATTCTGGAAACACCAACGACTCAACCTTTTCATCTCCCCGAAACAGCTTAATTTGATACTCACCATCTACTAAATGATAAACTGATAAAGTCGGCTGTTTCGGAGAACCAATATAACGATTACCACCCAAACCTAAATAATCTACAATCCAATATTCAGGAATGCCTAATGCTTCATAATCGATCATTTTGTGTCCGTAATCATCGCGCCAATTTGTGCTGACAACTTCAATGATTAGAGGAATGAACGAGCCTTGAGTAATTGTTGAGGATTTTTCCCACAAAGGTTCTAAGACTAAAGCATCACGTTTAACTACCAAAATATCAGGCAAATAACCCGTTTCTTGACTCAGAGATTTAACCAGGGCATTTCTAGGAAATCGATAAGGAAGTTGCAGCCTGCGAGTTTCTAAGGTTAGCTCTGTCTGCAAAAATTCAACAACCTCTTCATGTTTTCCTGTGGTCTGCATTTCAACAATAATTCCGTCATGTAGTTCGTAGCGTCCCTTTTCTGTTTTCCATTCCAGAAACTCATCAAAAGTAATTAACTTGGATATAGCTTGAATCATGGCACCAACCTCCAATCCTCTAACATCATTTTAAGGAAGCGATCGCCTTCTCCAAATCAAACTCTACCAGATGGAGCGATCGCTATGAATGAATCCCACCACAGCATAAACCGCCCCGGTGATACCGGATTCCTTCTCCCTCAACCGTTGCAGCGTCGTCGCCATCTCAAAACTCAACCCCGCAGACAAATAATTTGACACTCGACAGCTGAGAATACGTCCCAATTTTACTTTGTCTGCCATGCGGAAGAAAGGACTTGAACCTTCACTCCTTTCGGAACCAGAACCTAAATCTGGCGCGTCTACCAATTCCGCCACATCCGCTCGGATATCTATCATAGCAGAACATAAGTAAAAATAGTTGGCACTCTCCATCGCTGAAGTAACACACCCACAAAGCCTGCTTACGCAGCTTGAATTTAAGACCGCGTAGGCGGTCTTTGTTCGTGTAGCCGCGCCTTTAGGCGTTCGGGTGCAGCCCCCCTACCCCCAAATCTGGGGGAGTAAGCCCCCCTACCCCCAAATCTGGGGGAGTAAGCCCCCCTACCCCCAAATCTGGGGGAGCAAGCCCCCCTACCCCCAAATCTGGGGGAGTAAGCCCCCCTACCCCCAAATTTGGGGGAGTAAGCCCCCCTACCCCCAAATCTGGGGGAGTAAGCCCCCCTACCCCCAAATTTGGGGGCTAAGCTCCTGTTCCCCCCAGATTTGGGGGGGTAGGGGGGCGAAACAACAAATATTGCCTAAGTCGCTCTAAATTCAAGGCTGCATTTAAATCCTCCTCAGCATAGAGAACACATCGGTAGGCGAGCAGAGCTATTGACATTGCCCGCTTAAACTGTTATATAAAAAAAACTTATATAAATGGCGGGGAATGATAAGTGACGGTAAACCTGTTCGATGTGAATTACTACCGTGGGACCAACCCAGACTTACGTACAGCTGGACTGACTACGGATACTCAGCTGGTGGATCACTTTCTGAGATTTGGTATTAACGATGGGCGTCCCTTCTCGCCGTTTGTCAATCTCGACTTTTATCGCGCTGGCAATCCCGACTTGGCGGCGGGCGGGGTAAATAACAATTTACAAGCTTTTTACCATCTGCAAAGTTATGGTATTGCCGATGGGCGCAGGTTTTCCTATGGCTTGAATGTGCCTTTCTATGCGGCTGTCAACCCCGACTTGGCGCTAGTGGGTATAAATAATAACGAGCAACGATTTGAGCATTTCCGATCTGCTGGTATTAATGACGGACGGGTTTCGGCAGAAAACTTCAATGTCCGCTATTATCTGGATGCTAACCCGGATTTGAGGGCAGCAGGTTTAAATTTTGCACAGGCGTTTCAGCATTATGTAAACTATGGTTTTCGGGAGGGACGTCCTGCTGTTCCGGGAGGTTCGACTCCGCCACCACCACAAGGAGAACCGGGTAACAATCCAGGTGCTGCATTTAATGTAGATGTTCTTACTGGAACGCGCAATTTTAATGAATTTGTGGGATTTAATGACCGCGATGATTACTACCGCTTCAGCTTGCAACTTCCCAGCGCTTTTATTTTATCGTTAGATAGTACGACGGCTAATGTTGGTGTAACGCTCTATCAAGATACCAACGGCAATGGGCAAATCGATTCTAACGAGTTTGTGGACGACAGAACTGCTTTCTCTGGTAGCACTGCATCAATCAGCCGCACTTTGGGCGCGGGGACATACTTCGTTCGCCTCCAACCAGACTCCCAAGGTCGTAACACTAACTACAGTCTTGGACTGACTGCTAACAATACGCGGGATGGTTTGATAGATGGTGGTTTGTTGAATGGTAGCCGCACTTTCAATGAGTTTGTGGGTAGAACTGACCGCCAGGATTTTTACCGCTTCGTCTTGGGTAGTCCCAGCAACTTCAGGCTGACCTTAAACGGTACGACTGCTAATGTTGGTGTAACGCTCTATGTAGATACCAACGGCAATGGGCAAATCGATTCTAATGAGTTTGTGGACGACAGAACTGCTTTCTCTGGTGGCAGCGCATCATTCAGCCGCAGTTTAGGAGCAGATACCTACTTCGTTGTCGTCAGTACCGGCTCATCTAGTAACAGTAACTACACCCTTAATCTTGCTACAGTGTAGATATTACTCCCAACGGTTGTGGAAGACTATGTATAGTGGGAGGGCGAAGCATTGCGGAATAAACGTTTAGGTTTTGAATTAAGATTAATTCCGCAATGCTTCGCCCCTACATAATCTTTTGGCGGGAACGGAGTAAAGCCAATATTCAGTTTGGTGAAAACTTGGGCAGCATCTTTGGTTTTACTGATATCTTGCACCTGCGCCCTGACCCGCCTGGGATTTAAAGATGCTGTTGGCAAAGTTGGTGGTCTCGCCCACACCCGCCCTGCACTCAAGTGCAGGGCTAATAGCTAAAGTCCACTAAAGTGGACTGTCAGATTAGTATTCAGTCCACTTGAGTGGACTTTCGCTATTAGCCAGCGATTTGAATCGCTGGCGGGCCCCAAGCGAAGTCAGTGGCTTTGTGTAGAATTAAAATCTCATCAATTTACCAACAACATCTTTAAATCCCAGGCTAATAGCGACATTTGGGGCGGGTTTTGTTGTAATGCGATCTGTAGGAAACAAAGGATATTTGCTAAACCCGCCCCTACGCCCCTACTTAAAATGTACTCTATTACAGCGGGAACTGCTATAATTTCGGATTTTTTACCACAGATAAACACAGATAAAGTTAAATTCATCTGTGTTTATCTGTGGTTTTATAAGAAGGATAAGTAACAGTAGGGACACGGCAAAAGAAAGATTTTGCACGAGATGAATAATGTTAATCATGCCGTGTCCCTACCAATGATTTCGATCGCATTGTCGATCGCATCCATTAATTAACGGGAGTTAGGCAAAAAAAGAGGTCAAAAAAGGATATGATGCAGAGATAGCAATCATGGTTCAACTACTAATAATTATCTAGACACCCGCTTGAAAAATCAGGTTAGCAGTTAGGGTTAACTCTGGGAAAGTTGGCGATACTATCTGGTCGTCACCTCTGAACTGACTAACTTGGTATTCTCCATCTATCAGTTCGTGAATAAAAATAGTTGGTTGTTTGGGACTACCGATAAATCGTCTACCGCCCAAAGCCAAGTAATCAACAATCCAATATTCAGGAATACCGATTTCCTCATAGTCTTTAACCTTAGTCAAATAATCAACACGCCAATTGGTGCTGACAACTTCAATCACCAAGGGGACTGATGCACCCTGAGTAACTGTAGATTCTTTCTTCCACAAAGGTTCGTTGACCAAATTGGGACGGTTCAGTAATAGAACGTCTGGTAAATAACCTGATTCGCTATCAGGTGGTTTGACCAATGCTTGATTAGGTATAAAGTAAGGCAGATTTAATCTTCTATATTCAAAGGCTAACTCCGTAGTTAAAAAACCTTTAACTTCTTCATGTCCTCCCAGTGGCTGTGACATCTCAATAATTACCCCATCATGCAGTTCATACCGTCCCTCTTCTGGTTTCCATTGGGCAAACTCCTCAAAGGTTACTAGCTTGCTTTTAGGTAAGGCTTGAACCATAATTTACCTACCTTGTTTAGTTTTCATGGTAAGGCTGTGGTTTTTGGTGTTTACGGTTGGCTCACGCATCACTAGAACTTTGTTCGGTTTGTTCCAACCAATTCAATGTATAAGGGATTTTCAGGTTGTCAAGCTAAGATAAATTTCTCTATCTTAAACAGCAATATTTCTGATAAGCTACTACGCATCTAAAATGACCGTCAATTTTTCTCTTGCTTCTTGTGGGATGGGCATCCTGCCCGTCTTAGTATTCGATTTAGATGCGTAATAGCTTACGATCGTACAACTAAATATATACCACATATACCATCGCCTGTATGGTAATCGGATAAGGGGTAAAGGCGTCCAGCGTGCCCTGAAATAACCAGGGATGGACGGGCGAGACGCCCATCCCACCCACCCCTCCATATTCTTCTCTTCACCCCCCTCTCCGAGATCGGAGAGGGGGGTTGGGGGGGTGAGGTTCTTCTCTTCTCCCCCCTCTCCGTGGACGGAGAGGGGGCTAGGGGGGTGAGGTTTCCTACACCTCCACCTTCACACCCTTCCAAAATGCCACATAACCCTCAATATTCTTAGCGGCGTCCTTAGCCTGGGGATAGTACCAAGCAGCATCCTTGTTCAGTTGCCCATCAACTTCGATACTATAGTAACTGGCGACGCCCTTCCAGGGGCAAGTCGAGTGAGTATTGCTTTCCTTGAAATACTCCTTATTAATTGCATCAGGCGGGAAGTATTGGTTCCCTTCCACAACTTGGCACTTATCGCTTTCGGCTAAAGTAGCACCATTCCAAACAGCTTTCGGCATAGGTTTCTTTACTGAACGACTTTCCAAGTACCATTATGAAGCGAAGGTGCAGGTACAATATCTGAAAATCCACTCCATCATGTCTCAGTTTCGCTCCCTGGAAAAAGCACTCAAACATTATTTTGGCTACGACAGTTTCCGCCCAGGACAGCGGCAGATAGTAGAAGAAGCCCTGCAAAACCGGGATTTGCTGATCGTCATGCCTACTGGCGGCGGTAAATCTTTGTGTTTTCAACTGCCAGCATTGCTAAAATCTGGTTTGACGGTGGTGGTTTCGCCGCTGATTTCCCTAATGCAAGACCAAGTGGACGCGCTAAAAAATAATGGTATTGGGGCCACGTTTCTCAATAGTAGCTTGAACAGTCACCAGGTGCGATCGCGCGAAGAAGCCATTCGCAACGGTCACACCAAACTCCTCTATGTTGCCCCAGAACGCTTGCTCAGCGAGAGATTTCTGCCATTTATAGACTTAGTAAAGCACCAAATCGGGATTGCTGGTTTTGCGATCGACGAAGCCCATTGCGTCTCTGAGTGGGGACACGACTTTCGTCCAGAATACCGCCAGTTGCAGCTATTGCGCCAACGCTATCCCGATGTTCCCATTATGGCGCTAACTGCCACCGCCACCGATCGCGTCCGTCAAGACATCATCCAACAGCTGACACTGCGACAACCCAGCGTCCACATTGCCAGTTTCAATCGCCAAAATCTTTATTACGAAGTTCGTCCCAAACAGAAAAGTACCTACACAGAATTATTATCGCAAATTCGCAAGATCAAAGGTGCAGTAATTATATATTGCCTCAGTCGTCGCTCAGTTGACGAACTCGCCTTTAAGCTACAAAAAGATGACATTAAAGCTTTACCTTACCACGCCGGATTGAGTGACGAAGAACGCACCAGCAATCAAACTCGTTTCATTCGCGATGACGTACAAGTTATGGTAGCGACAGTTGCTTTTGGTATGGGTATCAATAAACCAGATGTGCGGTTAGTAGTTCACTACGACTTATCCCGCAATTTAGAAGGTTATTACCAAGAAGCAGGACGCGCCGGACGAGATGGAGAACCAGCTCGTTGTACGATCTTCTTCAGTTATGGTGACATCAAGAAAATCGAGTGGGGGATTGACCAAAAAACAGACGAAAAAGAACAAAAGATTGCGCGTCAACAGTTGCGTCGCATGATTGACTATGCTCAAGGTACAGACTGTCGTCGCACAATGCAGTTAAGTTATTTCGGAGAGTTTTTTCCGGGTAATTGTGGTAATTGCGATAACTGTCGTCAACCCCAACCACTGGAAGACTGGACAACTGAGGCGATGAAGTTTCTTTCTTGCGTAGCTCGTAGTAATGAAAGATTTGGGATGATTTATATCATTGATGTGCTGCGCGGTTCTCGAAATCAGAAGATTTTGCAGAATAAACATGATGAGCTTTCTACTTATGGAATTGGCAAAGATAAAACTGCGGATGAATGGAAGATCTTGGCCCGATCGCTCTTACACCAAAGTTTATTAGATCAAACCACAGATGGATATGCTGTACTGAAACTCAATCCCCTCAGTTGGGAAGTAATGCGGCGTCAGCGTCCTGTTCATATTGTAGTTCCTGTTAAAAATATCCCCAGTCAGGAAGAGAAAAATCTCAAAAGAGCGGGGATGGAAATGCTGTTCGATAGCCTCCGCCAACTCCGCAAAAAAATCGCTGACGAACAATCTGTTCCTCCTTATGTTGTCTTTCAAGATTCCACGCTGAAAGTAATGGCTCAAGTGCAACCCCAAACCTTAATAGAATTTGCACAACTTTCCGGTGTTTCCGATCAAAAGGTAGATAAATACGGTTCTCGATTTGTTGCTGAAATCCAAGCTTACCGACAAGAACAAGGACTATCAACAAATACTGGTAATTCCAAAAAAACAATCAAAAATTCTGACGAAATAGCTTCGCCCCAGTACACTCAATTGATGAGCTTAGATCTATTTGAGCAAGGTCTGAATGTGGAAGAAATTGCCCAAAAACGCAATCTTAAAACCACCACTATCATGGGTCATCTGGCTGAACTAATGGAAATGGGGAAAATAGTAGATTTGGACAGGCTAGTTTTGCCAGAACGTCAAAAAATCATCTTGCAAGCTATACAAGAAATTGGTAGTGCTGATGCGCTAAAACCAATTTACGAACATCTAAAAGAAAAGTTCAGCTATGGGGAAATTCGCTTCGTTCGGGCTAAGTGGCGACTAGACAATAGAAGTTGATTAAGTAGGTCGGCAAAAAAAAACCAAGCTATGTGATGAAACGTAAAGTTTCTGTATTTGGTACGTAGTTGCGCTTTAGCGCTTTAGCGCAACTACGTAGCAATAATGATTTATAGCTAGGGGCTAGGGGCTAGGGGCTAGCCGTAGGTTGGGTTGAACAGAGTGATACCAAATCCGCAACGATTACCCCCTTTATGTCTATAGGCTGTAGAGACGTTTCATGAAACGTCTCTACAATGTTTAGGCCAAAAATTCTCATGGGTAACCAACCCGGATTTGGTATGAAACCCAACTTTAGCTTTAAGTTCGGGTTGGGTTTCGTTCCAAGGGCCCTACTACAGATATAGCGTTTTCAAATGAGTCGTGAACACATATTTAATAGTGAATGTTGGGTTACGACGCGGTCAAAGACGTATCTGTGAGCATTATTAAGTTAATTACCGCGTCTAACCCAACCTACCATTGTTTACATTTCAAATGGAAACACTATATTATAAGTGATTAACCGGACATGATATTACTTAAGAAGCCTGCTTTTGGCGGTAAACTAGCGATAAATCTTCTTTTTGTAAAGTCTCTAATTCTTCCGATCGAAGAAATGTAACAACTGCTTGAACTGTATTATCTTCAATTCTGAAAACCAAATTGTTAGGTAATTGATTTTGATATGTAGCAATCAGCTTTTTCAAAGCATTTTTTGTTTCGTTAATGGCTTGTTCTCTTACTTTTTCTGATTCTTGTGGCAATGGATCTATACCTTGATAGGCATCAGGATCGGTGATTTCTGGACAGAACTTTTTGTAATCTTCAAGAAACTGCTCATCGGAGATTTCTGTAAAATACTTACGAAGAAAATCGCCAATTTCTTTAGGATCGAGCATTATCGTATTCCTCCTGGTGTTTGTATCAAACTAGACTCCTGAATAATAGAGTTATCGAGAACTGCTATCTGAATATGGGCGCGGTTAAAAATGGCCGAATTAGCAAAAATTCGATCGCCTTCCATAAATACGCCCCGAATAGCAGGAATTCTTATTCCCCTTCTCTGGAAAACTAATCTGACCATAAAATTGAAGAAATCACAGTCTAAACCATGAGCCTTTCTCTCAAGATTTTGTACAGGTAAAGGCTGCTGTGTTCGTTCGTATCGAGCTAAATACAACCGATACATTTCATCAATTAAGGAAAACCACTTAATATCAACTAAATCCATGCAGTCTTCATCTAAGTGGATTAAGGAACGTATCACTGCCGGGTCTGAGTAACGCCGAAAGGCCCATTCCCAGGCGCGTAAAGGCGCGTCTTGGAAGAAGTAAACGCCGTCTCCTAACCAATGATATCTACTAGGCTTTATACTAAAACCTTCCCGCAGAATTAGCTCAGCCGCCTCTGCACTTGTGCCGTGATATCCCCAAACTGTAATAATTGAACTTGTCGCATCAGTCATCTGCTGCCAGCATACCTCCTCGCACCCTATATTATGGTAGCCAGATTCTGCGAATTCTAGATATAGCGATCGCATTAAAAAACATCCTCATCCCGAACAAGACAGCCAAAATCACTTCTGTCCCCCAGATATTCCAACTGCGCCATTGTAGAGATAGTGTGTAAACAAGATAAATTGACATTCAAATGTGAGACTATGTTGAAAGAACACCCTGCTTCCCTCTATTCCTTGAAAATGACTGAACGAGAACGTGCCAACTTGAAACGAATGGCAGATTACTCCTCAGTGCAGTCTTTACCGGAAATCTGGCCTCTAGCAGTGCAACGATTTGAAAAAGTTGTCGCCCTCCACGACCCCCACGCCAAGCCAGAAGTAATCCTCACATACGCGCAAGTGTACCAACAAATTCAGCAGTTTGCGGCTGGGTTACAGGCGTTGGGACTCGAACCGGCGGCAGAACCGCCTCGCGTCGCGTTAATTGCCGACAACAGTCCTCGGTGGACGATCGCAGATCAGGGCATTATGATGGCAGGGGCAGCTGATGTGGTTCGCAGCGCTTCGGCAGAGCGAGAAGAATTGCTGTATATTTTGGAGAATAGCGGCAGTACGGTTTTGGTAGTAGAAGATAACAAAACGCTGAAGAAAATACGCGATCGCATTTACGACCTCCCCATCCAATTTGCCGTCTTGCTATCTGACGAACAACCAGAAACCCCCTCAAACCTGAAAGTACTCAATTTCTCTCAGCTAATGGCAGCTGGTGTTTCCCAAAAATTAAAACCAGTCAGCCAAAACCTAGATACACTCGCAACTCTACTCTACACATCTGGAACTACCGGCAAACCGAAAGGCGTAATGCTATCTCACGGTAACCTGCTACACCAAGTCACAACCTTGGGTTCAGTCATTCAACCGCAAGTTGGCGATACTGTGCTAAGCATACTCCCCACGTGGCACGCTTACGAACGCGCTGCTGAATACTTCCTTATATCTCAAGGTTGCACGCAGATTTACACCACCCTGCGCCACGTCAAATCAGACCTCAAGCAATACAAACCCCGTTACATGGTGGGAGTACCGCGACTTTGGGAATCAATTTATGAAGGGGTGCAAAAGCAGTTCCGCGAACAACCCACCAACAAACAACGATTGATTAACACCCTGCTGGGTATCAGCCAAAAGTATATCGAGGCGCGGCGAATTGTCAGGGGTTTAACCTTACAACCCTACCCTCCAACCCCATCCCAAAAGCTAGCAGCGGCGATGCAAACCCTTGCCCTTACTCCCCTCCACGCACTAGCAGAACGGCTGGTTTATCGACAAGTGCGCGAAGCTACAGGAGGAAAACTGAAGTACGTCCTCAGCGGTGGCGGTTCTCTGGCAATGCACTTAGACAATTTTTTTGAAATTGTCGGCATAGAAGTGCTGGTGGGCTTTGGTTTAACTGAAACATCCCCCGTTACCCACGCCCGTCGCCCTTGGCATAACCTGCGCGGTTCGGCGGGACAGGCAATTCCGGGTACGGAATGCAAGATTGTTGACCCAGAAACCCGCGAAACCCTGCCTGTGGGTCAGCGCGGCTTAGTGCTGGTGCGAGGGCCACAAGTAATGCGAGGATATTATCAAAATCCTACGGCAACCGCTAAGGCGATCGATCCTGAAGGTTGGTTTGATACCGGCGATTTGGGTTGGTTGACGGCGGGGAACGATTTGGTGCTGACCGGACGCGCTAAGGATACGATCGTATTGACCAATGGGGAAAATATCGAACCGCAGCCTCTAGAAGATGCCTGCTTGCGTAGTCCTTATATCGATCAGATTATGCTAGTAGGGCAAGATGCGCGATCGATCGGTGCCTTGATTGTTCCCAACACAGAAGCCCTCAAGACATGGGCATCATCCCAAAACCTGCGACTGTCCCTACCGGAGGAAACCATATCGATCGATCCCTCGTCCACCCAAGAAATTAACCTGGATAGTAAAATTATTCAGGACTTATTCCGGCAAGAACTAACTCGCGAAGTCCAAAACCGTCCCGGTTACCGCCCCGACGATCGCATCGGCCCTTTCAAGTTGATTCTAGAGCCATTTTCTATTGATAATGGCATGATGACTCAAACCCTGAAAATCAAGCGACCCGTCGTAATGGAACGCTATCGCGATATGATCGACGGGATGTACTAAAAACAGTCAGTCCATTCAGTACTGATAGGACTTACGCTTTTCGCCCCCCTAGCCCCCCAAAGAAAGGGGGGAACAGGACTCTTCTCCCCCCTTTCTTTGGGGGGTCGGGGGGGCAAAACCTTGTTTTTTGCGTAAGTCCTGACCGAGTGGTGAGAAAAAAAATTACTCAGCACTCAGCACTCAGCACTCAGCACTCACAGAAACCCCCCCTAGAACGAGATTCAAAGTTAAATGGTTATGGATGTCTCTACAAACCACCTTTTGCTAAAGCGCCCGGTTACAGTCAAAGCGATCGTTACGCCCCGCTGGAAAGACGAGGCGCAGCAACAACTGCAAACCCAACTCAATCAAACAGATCAGCAATTGCAACAGCTAGAAATTCAAGGACAGCGGGCAATAACTGAAATTCAAAAACAAAGCCTGCAACCCCCCGGCCCGCAGGTAATGCAACAAATTGAAAACATTCAAATGCAGGTGAATCAAAGGAAAAGCGAACTGCTAGAACAGAAAAATCAAGCCCTGCAACAACTGCAACAAGTGCAAATCCTCGAACTCAACCAAGAAGTCAGTCAAGGCCAAATTGAAAGCATTTTCCGAATTGAGCCTGGAGACAACTTAGTTGAGAAAATGCAAGTAGAAATACTGCTGCGCGATGGGATCGTAGAAGAAATTCGCGGCGATATTTAGCCAAAGAAGTCAGGAGTCATTAGTCATTAGTCATGAGTCATGACCAATGACTAATGACCAATGACTAATGACCAATGACTAATGACTAATGACTAATGACTAATGCCCAAATCTGTTATTGTAAGAAATTGTCGATTCGGAACATCACGCCATGATCCACGAAGTTTTCATGCCCGCACTCAGTTCTACAATGACCGAAGGCAAAATTGTTTCCTGGGTTAAATCACCAGGGGACAAGGTTGAAAAAGGCGAAACGGTGGTGGTGGTCGAGTCCGACAAGGCAGATATGGATGTAGAAACCTTCTACGAGGGGTATCTAGCTACGATCGTCATCCAAGCTGGTGAAGTAGCCCCCGTTGGTGCCGCCATTGCTTTAGTAGCAGAAACAGAAGCAGAAATCGAGACGGCGAAGCAACAAGCAGCCAGCAAAAAAGCCCCATCTGCGGCAACTGCCCCAGCCAAAGTAGCCCCAGCCGAGACGGCCCAGCCAGTTGCAGCAGCGGCAGGTTCTGCTAATAGCGACAACGGACGGCAAATCGCCTCTCCCCGCGCCAAAAAGTTGGCAAAAGAATTAAAAGTAGATTTGAATAGCCTCAAAGGCAGCGGCCCTCACGGACGCATTGTAGCAGAGGATGTGGAAGCCGCATCTGGTAAGGCTACAGCACCCGCAGCAGCACCAGTAATGACCCCCGTTGCCGCACCGTCACCCGCCCCAGCTGCCAAACCCGCCCCAGCCCCCGCCCCCGTCCCAATTGTTCCCGGTCAAGTAGTCCCTTTAACTACCCTGCAAAATGCGGTAGTGCGGAATATGGTGGCGAGTCTGCAAGTACCTACTTACCATGTCGGCTACACAATCACCACAGATAATCTTGACAAACTGTATAAGCAGATTAAGTCCAAAGGCGTCACGATGACGGCGTTGTTAGCCAAAGCAGTCGCAGTAACATTGGAAAAACATCCACTACTCAATGCAGGTTATACCGAACAAGGAATTCAGTATCGCGGTGCGATTAATATTTCTGTAGCCGTGGCGATGGATGACGGCGGACTGATTACTCCAGTATTGCAAAATGCTGACCAGGTAGATATCTACTCGCTTTCTCGCACTTGGAAGGATTTGGTCGATCGGGCCAGAAGTAAGCAATTACAACCGCAGGAGTATAATTCAGGGACATTTACCCTGTCGAATTTGGGAATGTTTGGCGTAGACCGATTTGATGCTATCTTACCACCCGGACAAGGTTCGATTCTTGCGATCGGCGCATCTCGTCCGCAAGTTGTCGCAACAGCAGATGGAATGTTGGGAGTCAAGCAGCAAATGCAGGTAAATATTACTTGCGATCATCGCATTATTTACGGTGCCCATGCGGCGGCTTTCTTGAAAGATTTGGCGAAGTTAATTGAGACGAATCCGCAATCCTTGACGATGTAAGATCTCCCCTACCCCCCCTTAAAAAGGGGGGGTTTTTTGAGGGAGCGATCGCGCCTTCGCTAAGATAAATTCAGGAAGTCTAACGGAGGGCAATCGTGGTACAGTACAATCCGCTGCAATATCTTCCATCTTCGGAAGAATTACCATGTTCTGACTACTCAATGATAGAGCCTTAAATGAGTACGAGCAGCAATGGAGAAAGAGGAAACGAGGAAAACAACGAATACAGTAGCTTTGTTACCACTCCTGGAGGTAGAATACTTACAACACACGCACGCGGAAGCCTCCCTCGTCACGGTTTTCCAGAGCCATTCGACTTAGTAGATGATATCATTGACAATTATTCCCGTAGAAGTGTACAGAGCGATGGAGCTACGGTGTACATCCAGCGAACTGGAGGAAAGCGAAGATTATACAATGTAGTGATTGTCGGTAACGAAGGAATTGTCACTGGCTTCCGGCAGTTGGAACGTAGAGAACTGGAAAAACTTGGGCTGAACTACGGTTTCAACCCAAATTTATAAGTAGGAGAACGTTTTATCAATCTTATTAGCTAGAAGATCCTAGCAAAAAAAATGATAGATAAATGCCTTCTTGAAACTGACGGATATCTAGTTTTATTCGATTTGAAAAATCTAGATTCTAGTCAAGAATATTTTGATTTAATAGTCGATTTTCAACTAGATTCACGCATTTTTGAATTTTCGATCAAGTCTATTCCTAGCTTTATTGCTATCAAGGATTTATACAGGCTTGTGACGTATTTTGAAGAACATATTGCCAATTTACAAAAAGACCCCAATAGCGAATCATATACCTTTATAACCTGGGAACTTGGCTTTCAGCTTCAAGCTCAATCAGGAGATGTCGATTCGCCAAACGACGGAGAATTTGGCCTTTTATTTATGATAAATGTAGGGCGAAGCCATGAACAGGCTAGTCGTACTTATGTTGGAGGTGAATCAACGGTAACAGTCGAAAACGCTCGTAAGTTTACATCATCCTTACAGGCGGTACTGGCTCAATTGTCTGATTCCAGAGTCACAGCAACCAGCAACGGTTAATCATAGAATTAACGCGACATTGCTAATCAACTACCAAACCATCTTTGACGTGAATTGTGCGCTGAGTTTGGGCTGCAATATCGGGTTCGTGGGTAACAATAACGATCGTAATCCCTTGGCGATTTAGGTCGCCAAGTAACTCCATCACCTCCTCAGAAGTTTGGGTATCTAGCGCTCCTGTCGGTTCATCTGCTAGAACAAGAGCAGGACGATTGACGAGGGCGCGTGCGATCGCAACTCGTTGCTGCTGTCCCCCAGACAACTGAGAAGGACGGTTAGAAAGCCGCTGCGCCAAACCCACGCGAGTCAACGCTTCCTCCGCTCTACGACGACGTTGCGGCTTAGAAATGCCAGCATATACCATCGGTAACATCACATTTTCCAATGCCGTAGCGCGGGGCAGCAAATTGAACTGTTGAAACACAAAACCAATCTGCTGATTGCGGATATAGGCTAACTCATCATTTGTCATAGTAGTCAAGTTTCTACCATCCAAAAAATAGTATCCTCCCGTCGGACGATCTAGGCAACCCAAAATATTCATCAGCGTAGACTTACCAGAGCCCGACATCCCCATAATCGCCACATATTCGCCTTCTTCAATATTGAGGTCAATTCCCTTAAGTACAGGCACCTCCATTTCGCCCAGGCGATAGCTTTTAGTAATACCTTCCATCCAGATCGTAGTTGCCATAATTTTTGGCTCTTCCGTACTTAGTATGCTATTTGAGCGCTTGTGCAGAGGAGCAGAGGAGCAGAGGAGCAGAGGAGAAAAGAAATAAAAATGTTCTTAAGTAAACAAAAGCATAGCAACTCCGAAAGAGCCTGTTCTTATTCTTATCTGCGTTCATCTGCGTTCATCTGTCTTCATCTGCGGTAAAAATTTAACCAACGAGGGGAAAAAAAGTCATGTTCCCCTCAAACTTCTGCGAGAAACCCGGTTTCTGGGAGTTCAGTTTATTTAAGCCTAATCACTCCGTAACGCTGCGATCGGATCGAGCTGTGCCGCATTCCGAGCCGGAATAACCCCTGCAACCAGCCCCACACCCAAAGCGAGGCCAATTCCGGCAAACACCGACCAGAGGGAGACGACAAAGGGAAAACTAAACGCCTTAGAGGCAGTAAAAGCAAGACCCACACCGATCGCAACTCCAATCGCACCTCCCAGCAGAGACACCAAAATCGCTTCAGCCAGAAATTGACTCAAAACAGCGCTGTTGGTAGCTCCAAGCGCTTTGCGGATACCGATTTCGCGGGTACGTTCCACAACAGAAACCAGCATAATATTGGCAATACCGATACCTCCAACAACTAGAGAAATTCCTGCGATCGCACTTACCAAAACCGTGAACAATCCCACCACACTGCTGAAAGTATTAATAATATCTATCTGATTGCTGATGCGAAAATCATCCGGTTTGGGCGGATAAATATTGTGGCGAATTCGCAACAAGTTCGTCACCTGAAACTGTGCTGCTTCCAGTTGGATTTGGTCTTGTGCTTTCAACCAAAATCCGCTGATTGCCGTACCATTAAGGGCGTTATTACCCACAATTCGAGCGGACATATTGGTCAGGGGAATGTAGATTCGATCGTCCTGATCCAGTCCTCCCACCGAGCCTTTGGACACCATCACTCCAACCACTCTGTAGCGTCCGCTCTGAATCCGAATACTAGCACCAACCGCAGGCTCTCCCGAAGCAAACAAATCGCTTTTGACTTTGCTACCCAGCACAACAACAGGTTCTGCATTATCCATATCTTCTTGGGTGAAGAACTGCCCTGACTGGGGCTGTATTTCCTTCACTTCGGGATATTTCAGGTCAACTCCCAGGATAGTGGTAGAGATATTGCGATCGCCATATACAACCTGTACATTTCTCTGCAAGTAAGCAGTCACCGCTTGCGCCGCAGGCACTTGTTTTGCGATCGCTTGGGCATCTTCCCAAGTCAGCGTACTTGCCGAACCAAATCCTTGACTGATACCGCCAGTACGCGCTGCCCCTGTCAGTACCAGCATCACATTCGTTCCCAATGCCTGAATCTGTTGTTCTGTTGCCTTTTGCACTCCCTGTCCAACCGATGTCACCGCAATCACCGAAGCAATACCGATGATCACCCCCAGCATTGTCAAACTCGTGCGTAAGCGATTGCTCCATAGCGCTTCCACCGCCATTGTCACCACTTCCAGCAGGGAAACCTTCCTGGGACGAATTTGAGTCGATTTCTCGATCTTCCTCTGCCCCTGGGCCCCTCTGCTCCGCTGTTCCTGTGTTTTCATCATCCCCCTCCTCTTCTTCCGCCGCCGCCACCGCTTCCGCCGCCACCCGGCCTTTGCGGTTCCATCCCCGGGATTAACGAGGGCGTTCTAGAAGCTGGGCGTTCTCCCTTGGGAAAACTAATCATAACTTTGTCCCCTTCTTCTACCCCGGAAACAACGACCGTCTTTCCCGCCACCGTTATGCCCGTCGTAATTGGTTGAAATTTGGGTCGGCGATTCTCTTTCTCTTCTTCGCCTACCAAATACACGCCCGTTCCCTGTTCCTGCCGCACGATCGCTATAGTTGGAACTACCAGTGCATTTTCCAGGGTGCCAACGTTAAACGTCACGTTCACGTTCATGCCCACCTGCAAGACGTTTTTGGGATCGTCCAAGGACATCTTGACCTCAAAGTTGGTCACGTTCTGCTCTACGGTGGACTGCGTTGCAACTTGCACTACCTTTCCCTGAAAAGACTGACCTGGATAGGCATCAGCTTCGATCGTAACGCTCAGTCCGACTTTGATTTTTGGGATACTCGTTTCAGCAACTTTGGCAACAATTTGGTTAGTCGAGGCTAGTGCCAGAATAGAAGATGAAGTAGCTGAGGAAACCGAACTACCAGAGGTAGTCGGCGTGACGAAGGAACCGGGATCGGCAAATTTCCGCGTCACAATGCCGTTAAAAGGAGCGCGAATCACGGTATCGTTAAGCTGCGCCTGGACAGTCTGCATTGCCCCCTCAGCAGTCATCACTTGAGCGCGTGCCTGTTCAATTTCTTCGGGACGCGCACCTAAGCGCTGTAATTCCAATACCTGTTTTGCCTGTTCGACCTGAGCGCGTGCCTGTAAAATCTCTTCTGGACGGGTGCCTGACTTCTGTAAGTTTAGCGCCTGTTTTGCCTGTTCGACCTCAGCGCGTGCCTGTAAAATCTCTTCTGGACGGCTACCTGACTGCTGTAAGTTTAGCGCCTGTTTTGCCTGTTCGACCTCAGCGCGTGCCTGTGCAATTTCTTCTGGACGGGTGCCTGACTGCTGTAGGTTTAATGCCTGATGAGCCTGTTCGACTTGTGCTTTGGCAGTATCGTAGGATGTGCGGGAGCTGTCTACTTCGCGCCGAGAGATTGCACCTGCCCTATAAAGCTGCTGATTCTGATTGAAGATGAGTTCCGTCTGTCGCAAATTTGCTTGTGCGGATACTAATTGTGCTTGTGCTTGGGCGATTTCCTGGGGGCGATTGCCTGTTAGCAGTTTGTTAAGATTTGCTTGTGCGGATA